>CAMHCZ010000134.1 GCA_946183755.1 uncultured bacterium
GCTTCGCCTTCACGCCAGCCAAAGACGCGTCAAGCTCCTTCTCCTGATACTTCTTTATCTGCTCAAGATAAGTGCCTGTCGTTACGAATCTTATGGCTGCCACCACCTGCAACTGCGATGTTCCCTCATAGATAGTCAGGATTCTCGCGTCACGGTACAGACGCTCGCAAGTGTAATCTCTCATGAATCCCGAACCGCCATGTATCTGTATGCAGTCGAACGCGTTCTGGTTCGCGTATTCAGATGCGAACATCTTTGTCAGCGGAGTCAATGCATCAGCCAGTTTCTGCTTCTGCTTAGACTCTACACGCTCCTCCTTTGTAAGTGTGCGTCTGCGTGAAATCTCACCGTATATCTTTGAGTAATCTACATATCTCGTTGTCTCGTAAAGCAGGGCTCTTGTCGCATCAAGACGGGCCTTTATCATAGACACCATCTCATAAACGGCTGGCATCTCGATAATCGCTTGGTTGAACTGGCGACGGTCCTTGGCGTAAGCCACAGCCTCACGATAAGCTGCTTCGCTCACACCGACCGACTGGCCGCCGACACCAAGACGAGCGCCGTTCATCAACGACATCACGTACTTTATAAGACCCATCTTGCGGTCGCCCACCAAATGAGCCTTCACGTTGGTGAACACGAGTTCACACGTTGGCGAGCCGTGGATTCCGAGCTTATTCTCTATGCGGCGCACCTTCATCGATGCGTCCTTTGGATTGTCGCAAACGAAGTACGAAAGTCCTCTGGCGTCCTTTGTGCCTTCCTCCGAACGGGCAAGCACGAGCTTTATCTCGGCGTCGCCGTTGGTTATGAAACGCTTAACGCCGTTGAGCAGCCAGCAGTTGTCCTTCTCGCTCCAAGTCGCCTTCAGCATAACGCTCTGCAAGTCACTGCCGGCGTCTGGCTCAGTCAAGTCCATTGAGCAAGTCGCGCCCTTGTTTATCATAGGCAGATACTTGTCCTGAAGTTCCTCCGACGCGAACTCGTAGATAGTCTCGGCGCAGTCCTGAAGTCCCCAGATATTGCCGAATCCGGCATCGCCACGGCTTATCATCTCGCCTGCCATAACGTAAGGCACCATTGGGAAGTTCAGTCCGTTGTACTTTCGTGGCAGCGATATGCCGTAAACGCCAGCCTGTGTCAGTGCGTCATGGTCTTGCTGAATGCCCGAAGCGTAACGCACACGGTTGTTCTCAACGTGAGGTCCTTCGCTGTCAACACCATCGGCATTCACAGCCAGCACATCGCCAGCTATCTCGCCTACGATGTCCATGACCTTGTCGTAGTCGTCGCGAGCGTCCTCCACATCCTGGGGAGCGTAATCGTATTTATCCTTATCCGCGAAGCCGTCCTCTTTCAATTCTATAATCCTGTCCATCTCCGGATTTGTGAGCTGAAACTTGAGAGCCTCGTTGTCTGTATAGAAATTTGCCATTGTATTTTGAGTTTTATTTTTCCAATAAATAACTTTTACTTGCTGTTCTTCTTGAAGTACTTCATCAGTTTAGGAACAACGGTCTCCACACTGCCGTTTATCACATAGTCTGCGACAGCGTTTATTGGCGCATCAGGGTCTGTGTTCACAGATATTATGATGCCGCTCTCCTGCATTCCGGCGAGGTGCTGTATCTGTCCTGATATTCCGCAAGCGATGTACAGCTTTGGTCTTACAGTCACACCAGTCTGACCGATCTGTCTGTCGTGGTCAACCCATCCGGCATCCACAGCCGCACGGCTCGCGCCGACCTCTGCATGAAGCTCCTTGGCGAATTCGTAAAGGAGATCGAAATTCTCCTTCGAGCCTACGCCATAGCCGCCAGCCACGATTATCGGACTCGACTTGAGGTTGTTCTTTCCGCTTTCCATCTGGCGGTCTATCACAGAAACCACATAGTCGGTCTCAGGGATGTACTTGCTCACGTCAAGATTCACAACCTCACCCTTGTAAGCCTCATCAAAGATTTCCTTCTTCATCACGCCCTCTCTGACTGTCGCCATCTGAGGACGGTGCTCTGGGTTCACGATTGTCGCTACGATATTGCCGCCGAACGCCGGACGTATCTGGTAAAGAAGTCCCTTGTACTCCTTGCCTGACTTGTTGTCGGTGTAATCGCCTATCTCAAGCGAGGTACAGTCTGCGGTAAGTCCGCTGAAAAGAGCCGAGCTCACTCTCGGACCGAGGTCACGGCCTGTGCTTGTCGCGCCCATCAGGGCTATCTGAGGCTTGATTTCCTTGAAAAGATTCACAAGCAACGACGAGTGAGGCAGAGTCGTGTAAGGACTAAGTCTCTTGTCTTCCGCTTTGTAAAGGGTATCGACGCCATAAGGGAAAACCTGCGCATCGACTTTAGAAAGGTCGGCTGCCGCAGCCACCGCTTCCAGCTTGCAGCCTATCTGAGTGGCCAGTTTGCGGCCTTTTGTCAATAATTCCAATGAGACATCGGCAACCGTCGTGCCTTCCATCTCAAGATATACTATAATATTGTCCATCTGTAGATTTAATTATTAGAGGCTTACGCCAGTTCGTTATCCGATTATGTTCTTTGTTATGAGCTCCTTCATCAGCGAGTCGATATCCTCGTCGCTGTCGGTCATTCTCTTGCTTTCCTTAGCTTGGAACGACACGCTCTCAATGCCTTTCACTTTCGTAGGCGAACCGCTCAGACCGAGCATTTCTATCTTCGTGTCTATGTCAGCAACGCCCCACTCGTCTATGCAAAGAGCCTTGTCGCGGCCGAACACTTCCGGATACTTAGGTTCGGTGCCGTTCAGTTCCGATGGCACAACAGCCCTCTTGAATCTCATGACTCTCTTGGCGTTACGGCTGCGGCATTCAGCTGCAGAGCCGTTCACTGTTATCACGATAGGATATGGAGCCTTGACTAATTCTGTGCCTTTCTCCAAACGACGTTTCACAGTCACCTGTCCAGCCTCGACAGCCACAATTTCCTCGGCGTAAGTCACCTGTGGCAATCCGAGTTTCTCAGCCACCTGCGGTCCCACCTGCGCCGTATCACCGTCTATAGCCTGACGTCCGCACACGATGATGTCCACCTTGCCGAACTTTTTTATAGCGCAACTCAACGCATAAGATGTCGCGAGAGTATCTGCTCCAGCGAATTCCCTTCCACTAAGCAAAGCACCACCATCAGCGCCTCTGTACATACTTTCTCTAATGATTTCCGCGGCTCTGGCTGGTCCCATAGTCAGCACTCTGACTGTAGAGCCCTCATATCTGTCCTTTAATCTGAGTGCCTGTTCAAGAGCGTTCTTGTCTTCCGGATTGAAGATCGCAGGCAATGCCGCGCGGTTTACTGTGCCGTCCTCCTTCATCGCGTCCTTGCCGACGTTTCTGGTATCAGGCACCTGCTTTGCTAATACAACAATGTTTAGTCCCATACTTAGTTTTATGTGTGTTTTAGTTTAGATTTCTAAAATGCCGAATCATATTATCATACAAATATAACAAGCACAAAAGCAAACTCTTCTCCATATTTTATGTTATAGAACACATTTTGGGCAAAAAAGCCATTTTTGTGCAATGTAGTATCCATGGGCGTTCCAATGTTTTACGACTGTTAAAAATATGTTACAAAACATATAAAATTAGTTATTCACACAATACAGCAAGTTTTTGGTCGTTTAAAAGTCAAAGAACAAGGATTCAAAGCCGTGTTCATCACAGAGAGAGACATTCCAAATTATTCACAAGAAACACGCATAGCGACTATGAAGAAGCCAGAAGTTTCCGAAAGCACGACAAACGAGACTGCCGCTAAAAACAGCATCGCTAACGACTGCACGCATACACAGTCGAGCAAAAAATCGAAAGGCCCGAGCAAGCTGTCGCTGTTCCTTGTGATGCAATTTGCGAACTCATTCGCGCCCCTGCCAATGGTTGGACCAAAGACCTTGCTGATAAACTAAGGAACCAAACAAACGCCATAATCAAGCAAAAGAGGACTGCCCGCAACGTGAGCAATCCTCTTTTCTTTTACGCAGAAACTCTATTTCCACAAAACAAAAAAGCCAGCATCTTTCGATGTTGGCTTTCTGTTGTTCAAGCTTGTAGCGAGAGGCGGGCATGATCCGCCGACCTCATGATTATGAATCATGCGCTCTAACCAGCTGAGCTACCTCGCCATCAGATTTGAGCGGTGCAAAGATAGGAATTTATTCCTCAACTGCAAAACCCAATCAAATTATTTTTCCGCAATTCTCTTAACTTGCTCTATCACAGACTCAGCCAGCTCATTAGCACGAGCCTCTGTAGCCGCTTCGGAATAGACTCTGATTATCGGCTCGGTGTTGCTCTTGCGCAGATGCACCCATCCGTCTGGCATATCTATCTTAACGCCGTCGATGTCGTTTATCTCATTGTTCTTATCCTCGGAGAATTTGTTTTTCACCGCCACGAGTATCGCGTCAACATCCATGTCAGCTGTCAAATCGATACGGTTCTTGGAAATCTCGTAGTTCGGATATGTCGCACGGAGTTCCGATGTCTTCTTTCCGCTCTTGGCAAGCAAAGTCAGGAACAGCGCCACGCCCACCAGCGCGTCTCTGCCGTAGTGCAACTCAGGATAAATCACTCCGCCATTGCCCTCGCCGCCGATGACGCAGTTCGTCTTCTTCATCTGAGCCACGACGTTCACCTCGCCCACAGCCGCTGCCGAATACTCACAGCCGGCATATCTGCGCGTAACGTCTCTCAACGCTCTCGACGAGCTAAGGTTCGAAGCCGTGTTGCCCTTTGTGTGCTGCAGCACGTAGTCTGCCACAGACACAAGCGTGTACTCCTCGCCAAACATCGTTCCATCCTCGTTTATTATCGCAAGACGGTCAACATCTGGGT
>CAMHCZ010000135.1 GCA_946183755.1 uncultured bacterium
AAGACTTTCTATGTAGTAAAACAAAGAACCGAGTATCTGGACGAGAAGAGCGGCTCCAAGATAATACTCCTGCCAGACAATCACTTCAGTCTGAGCGTGGGCGTGGACTTCAACTCCCCTATCCTGAACAACCAGTTCGCTGAGCTGGACGACATGGAGAAATTCGCCGAGGAGATTGCGCCTTGCCGTACTTTCGTGTTCGTCAGATAGAGCCGCTGCTGAAAGCCAACTACATAAAAGGCGGCGACCTGGACAACGCTATCGTAATCTACGACAAGGAGATGAGCCAGGAGGACTTCGACCACCTCGCACAAGTGACAGGCACAAAGCACATGAACTCAAAGGAGCTGGGATATATCAGCGGCCCTCTGCGTTTCAACAACGAGCCTGCACGCCACAAACTGCTCGACCTCATCGGTGACCTCGCGCTCATCGGAATGCCTATAATAGGAAAGGTGATAGCGCTGAAGCCTGGTCACACAACAAACACGACATTTGCAAAAAAGATAAGACACGCACTGAAAAGACAGGACGTGATGCCTCCGATATACGACCCTAACAAGGAGCCCGTATATGACATAAACGGCATAAAGAAACTGTTGCCACACCGCTGGCCATTCCAGCTCGTGGACAAGATAACAGAGCTCAGCAAGAGCCATGTCGTAGGCGTGAAAAACGTGACCGGCACAGAGGCTTGGTTTGTAGGACATTTCCCTGACGAGCCAGTGATGCCGGGAGTGCTGATCGTTGAAGCCATGGCGCAGACAGGAGGCATCCTGGCGCTTTGCAACGTTGACGAGCCAGAGAAATACTCGACCTACTTCACAAAGATGAACGAGGTGAGATTCAGAAACAAGGTTGTGCCAGGCGACACGCTGATATTCTCACTACAGCTTCTGGAGCCAATCAGACGCGGCATCGTGCACATGAAGTGTACGGCATTTGTTGGCGACAAGATAACAACAGAAGCCGACTTGCAAGCAATCATCATCAAGAACAAATAATAAAGACTAAATAATATGGATTACCCACTAAGCCAAGTCAGTCCTAAAGCAAAAATAGGCAAGAACGTAAAAATCGGTCCGTTCGTCACAATCGCAGACGATGTAGAAATCGGCGACGGAACAACCATCATGTCCAATGCAGTGATACTTGACGGCGCGAGAATAGGCAAAGACTGCCTGATATGCACTGGCGCAGTCATAAGCAACATACCTCAGGACCTCAAGTTCAAGGGCGAGAAGACCACTGCGGTAATCGGCGACAGAACAACAATCCGCGAATACGTGACAGTGAACCGCGGCACAGCGTCAAAGAATACCACGATAATCGGCGACGACTGCCTGATAATGGCCTATTGCCACGTGGCTCACGACTGCAAGCTCGGCAACCACATCATAACGTCAAACGCATGCCAGATAGCAGGCGAGGTGGTTATCGATGATTACGCAACAATCGGCGGCGGCTCGCTCATCCACCAGTTCTCGCACATCGGAACACAGGTGATGATGCAGGGCGGTTCGAGAGTGCCAAAGGACATTCCGCCATACGCAATGGTAGGACGAGAGCCTCTCCGTTTCATCGGCATCAACTCTGTAGGACTGAAGAGAAGAGGCTTCACAAACGAACAGATAGACGCAATTCAGAGAACATACAGACTCATCTACCAAGATGGACTGAATTTCACACAAGCTATAGAATTAGCTGAGAAGGAAGTGCCTGAATGCGTAGAGAAGAGAACAATCATCGACTTCATAAAGTCTTCGTCAAGAGGAATCATAAACAACTAATCCACAAGGGAAGGAGCACATGGAAGAGAAGAAGAGCCTCAATTTTATTGAGCAAAAAGTGGAGAAAGACCTTGCTGATGGCAAGAACGGAGGCCGACTGCAAACACGTTTCCCTCCGGAGCCAAACGGCTATCTGCACATCGGACACGCCAAGGCCATAGCGCTCGACTTCGGCATCGCTCAGAAGTACGGCGGCGTCTGCAACCTCCGTATGGACGACACCAACCCTCAGAAAGAGGATATGGAGTATGTCGAGGCGATAAAGCGCGACATCGAATGGCTCGGATTCAAGTGGGGCAACATTTACTACGCATCAGACTATTTCCAGAAGCTGTGGGACCTCGCTGTCGAGCTGATAAAGCGAGGCAAAGCATACGTGGACGAGCAGACGGCTGAGGAGATAGCCGCACAGAAAGGCACGCCTACCCAGCCTGGACAGAACTCGCCTTACCGCGACCGTCCTGTAGAGGAAAGCCTCGCACTGTTCGAGGAGATGAACTCGGGCAAGATGGAGCCAGGCAAGATGGTGCTGCGTGCCAAGATAGACATGGCAAGCCCTAACATGCACTTCCGCGACCCTATCATGTACCGTGTGCTCAACATGCCGCATTGGCGCACCGGCAACCAATGGAACGCCTACCCTATGTATGACTACACGCACGGACAGTGCGACTACTGGGAAGGCGTGACACACTCGCTCTGCACGCTGGAGTTCGTAAGCCACCGTCCGCTCTACGACTTGTTCGTGGACTGGGCAAAGGAAGTGGCAGGCGACGACAAGCCTATGGACGACAACCGTCCGCGCCAGACCGAGTTCAACAAGCTGAACCTCACACACATACTGCTGTCTAAGCGCAACCTGCTCATGATGGTGAACGAAGGCGTTGTCGCAGGATGGGACGACCCACGAATGCCGACAATCTCCGGATTCCGCCGCAGAGGCTACTCTCCAGAAGGAATACTGAAGTTCATTGACAAGATTGGCTACACGACATTCGACGCGCTCAACGAGATGGCGCTGATGGAAAGCGCAATACGCGAAGACCTCAACACAAGAGCGACTCGTGTCAGCGCAGTCATCGACCCTGTGAAACTCGTCATAACCAACTATCCGGAAGGCAAGACAGAGGAACTCACAGCCATCAACAACCCTGAGGACGAAAATAGCGATACGCACAATATCACATTCTCGCGCGAGCTGTGGATCGAGCGCGATGACTTCATGGAAGACGCTCCGAAGAAGTTCTTCCGCCTTGGTCCTGGCAAGGAGGTGCGCCTGAAAAACGCATACATCATAAAGTGCTCGGAGAACCCAGAGGAGTGCATAGTGAAGGACGCAGAAGGCAACATCGTGGAGATTCACGCTGAGTTCATCCCAGAGACAAAGACTGGCGAGGCGAACTCGAACATGAAGATAAAGGGCAAGACAATACACTGGGTCAGCGTTGACCACTGCGTTAAAGCCGAGATAAGGAACTACGACCGCCTGTGGATGACAGAGAATCCGCGCGACGAAGTGGCGAACTACTCAAAGAGCCTCGGCAAGGAGCGAATCGACATTGAAGATATGCGCCACTTCATAAATCCGAACTCGCTTGAGATAAAGACAGCGTACGTCGAGAAATGGCTCACAAACGCCAAGCCGCTCGACTACCTGCAGTTCCAGCGCATAGGCTACTACACTGTGGACACAGACTCGAAGCCAGACGCTCTCGTGTTCAACAGAACAGTGACACTGAAAGACAGCTGGGCAAAAGAGAAAACCAAGCAATAAGGACAGACTCTTACCATACAGACAACCAACGGGACTATGCAAACAGTCCCGTTGATTTGTTTAATAAATCCGTCCGGAAATGCCCCCGAGTGTTTATTCAAGTCTGATTTTGTCCGTTATATACACTTTATTAATATATGTACGCACATTGATTATATTTTTGTGCAATCCAAAAACAGGCAAAACAAAACATCAATAACAATATGAACTTAAAGAACAGAAACAAGTTGCTAATCACGGCATTAGGATGCTTGGCTATGATTTGCAGCCCGCTGTCGGCAACAGCACAGAACTCAGGAAACACAAATCTGCGTGTGTCTCTGGAAGAGGCAAAGCAATACGCGATAAGCCACAACCACACAATGCAGAACGCCACTTACGCCGAGAAAAAGGCAGAAGCGCAGAAATGGCAGGTCATCTCGACCATGCTGCCACAGGTAACGTTAGGATATGACTACAACAACTTCCTTGGCAATGAAATTGAATTGATGGGACAAAAAATAGAAATGAACCCAACAGGAACTTTCACTGCCACAGCATCTATGACGTTAAGCGGAGCGCAAATAGCCGGCGCGAACGTGACAAAAATCGCTAGTGAATTATCAAAGATAAACACAGAGAAGAACAATCAGGATATTTCTTCTGACGTGAAACAAACTTACATGTCCATTCTCATGCTTGAGAAGACAAACGGACTGCTGAAAGAGAACCTAGAAAACATCAAAACACTGCAGACGGCTACAGACGAGGCTGTGAGAGTCGGAGTCTCTGAGGAGACCGACGCCGACCAGCTGAAAGTGCAGGTGGCAGCGATGAAGGATGCCATCAACCAGACAGAGCGTTCGATCGAGACACTGTACAACACGATGAAGATACTGCTCGGAGCCAGCTTCGACACAAAGATTGTGCTCACCGACTCCATAGGCAACCTGCTGAACGCCGAGAAAGCGCTCACACTGCTCAGCCAGGGCATTGACCTGAACAACAATAACGACTACAGATTATTGAAAGCCAATACAGAATTAGCCAAGAAACAAGTAACCCAGGCATGGTGGAACTACGGTCCGCAAATAACCGCTTTCTATAGATACTACAACCAGCAGACATTTGGCGACGGTGGATTGAACTTCAACCCACCACATACAATTGGCATCAGCGCAAGCTGGACACCGTTCACAAGCGGCGGCAACTACGCAAAGGTGAAGGCGGCGAAGATGGATTTAGCCACAGCGCAAAGCACACTGGAGCTGACAGCCGACCAGCTGAA
>CAMHCZ010000136.1 GCA_946183755.1 uncultured bacterium
CAAGATGATCCAGTTCATGGCATATTGCCCGTGCTTCGAAACCTTCTGTCTCAAAGCCTCCAAAGCCTCGGACTTAAGCTTGCGAGCGGTTATCACCTTGCTCAGCACGATGTTCTTGTCTTTTCTGTATATCTCTTGATACATCATCGACATGAACGGCACAAACTCAAGACGTTCCTTTTTCACAACGAAAAGGAAGAACTGGTCAACAGTCTCTGTCAGACCTGCGCCGATAGCAGTACGAAGCAATTTGAGCTTATCGTCATCGGAATACATCGGATTGGACAATGCCGCCGACATTCCTGGCGTATGAAAAAACGCCTCCGACAACGCGTGCATCTGCTCGTACACAGATTCTTCCTCTCCTCGTTCCTTGGCTATGGAATAAAGAGCACTTGAGTATCTAACAGATATTTTTCCTGTATTCATTTCTTTTGTCTATGAGATTTTCGAGCGGACTGCATTAGTTCAGCATAGCGTCCTCTTCCATTATCTTATTCACAAGCGCCATCTGAGCCTCGTCCGACTCAAGGTCGTGACGGAGCACCTTGCCGGCGATTTCCACAGAAAGCTTAGCGACCTCGTTGCGCACTTCTTTCAAAGCCTGTTGCTTCTCGGCTTCAATAGACGCTCTCGCCTCAGCCACTATCTTGTTCGCCTCGGCTTGCGCCTCGGCTCTGGCTGTGTCGAGCCACTGCTTTTTCTGGGCCTTTACCTCGTTTATGGCCTCTTGCTGAGCCTCTTTAGCCTCGGCAAGTATTTTTCTTCTTTCCTCTTCTACGTGGGCCAGCTTAGCCTCAGCCTCATCCGCCACCTTCAACGCATTATTGATGCGCTGCTCGCGTTCCGACAAAGACTTTGATATTACTGGAAATGCGAATTTTGCAAGAACAAAAAGCACCAGCAGGAACACCACCAGCATCCAAATGACGAGTCCCGATTCCGGATTAAACAGATCCATAATTGACTTGTTGGTTTTGCGCCTATAAAGACGCGGTCCTTAAAAATCTACTTTACTTGGCTATGCTTACGGTTGGCACTGCTTTCGCAGCGCCAACACCAAGCATAATCTTTTGTGTTCTCTTACATCAAGAGAGCAAGTACAGCTACGACGATTGCGAACAATGCCACACCTTCTACCAATGCAGCCGCAATAATCATGTTTGTACGAATATCATTCACGGCTTCTGGCTGACGGGCGATACCCTCCATAGCTCCACCACCGATTTTTCCGATTCCCAGACCTGCGCCGATGGCTGCAAGACCTGCGCCAACTGCTGCTCCGAGTTTTGCGAAAGCTGCGTAATCAGCCACTGCGGCTGCTGCTTGAAGAATTACTGCTGTTAACATAATGTTTGTGTTTTTAAAAGTGATTGTTTAGATTATAATTATTTTTCTCTTTTTCTTATTCTTTTTCAGCGTGCTCTTCCATTCTCGACAGACCTATGAACACTGACGAAAGCAACGTGAACACATACGCCTGAAGGAATACGACCAGCACTTCAAGAACCTGCATGAAGAAGGCGAAGAGCACTGAGAACACTCCTGTTCCGATTCCGATTCCCAAGTTCTTACCGCACTCGCTGAGGATGAATATAAGCACCATGAACACAAGCTCGATAATGTGACCTGCCAATATGTTGGCAAAGAGACGGATCATCAGTGCCAAAGGCTTAGTGAATATGCCTACGAACTCAAGTATCGGCATTATTGGAATTGGCACTTTGAGCCATGATGGCGCAGCTGGCACAAGGAAAATATCCTTCCAATAATCCTTCGACGCGAACACATTGATATAAACAAACGTGATAAGCGCCAGAACTGCAGTTACGGCGATGTTGCCTGTAACGTTAGCGCCGCCCGGGAAGATAGGAATCATTCCCAGAACATTGTTAATCAGAATAAAGAAGAACACGGTCAGAAGATAAGGGGTATACTTCTCGTATCCCTTGCCGATACAAGGCTTGATAACCTCATCGACAATGAACAGCACAAGCACCTCGAATGCACCGAGAAGCCCTTTAGGCGCCTTCATAGGATTCTTCTTGTAGAAGCGCACAAGCGAGAAGAACAACGCCAGCACCAAAGCTGAAGCGATGAGTATCTCAAGCACGTTCTTGGTTATAGAGAAATCCCAAGGTCTAACCTCCGAACCATCTGGCATCACCTCCACCAAACGTCCCTTGTGAAGAGAAGAATTGGAAATCTTGAATCCTTCATACTCGCCAGTCTCCTCGAGACGCGCCGACGAGAACACGAGCCATCCGCGGCTCTCGCTCTTCACGATAACAGGGAGCGGAATGGTTATCTCTTCGTCGTTGTAGGCTGTGACGTGCCAACCGTACGCGTTTCTTATATGGCCAAATATGAAATCTCCTGCACTGAATTCCTTTTCCTCAGTTTCTGCCGAGAATGCCGAGAATATCGACACGAACATCATAAGGAGAATTATGCTTCCTTTTTTTAGCAGATTCATCATTATAGCTCGTTTTATTTTTTCTTCTTATTCCAACGTAATAGCATCCATGTCTCAAAGACAATATAAGCCAAGAAAAACACTCCGAAAGTGACCACGAAGACAATAGCGTTAGTCTTCACAAAAAGCACATACACCATCACCACGACAAGAGAAAGCAGCAGTCTCGCCACCTTGATGCCCATTATCAGATTAACTCCGTTTCCACTTACGTTTTTCAGCAAGCTCATCGTTATGCTGCCGAGCATCAGGAAGAACGCCGGTATGACAGGCAGAAGCCTCGTCTCCTTGCATATCTCCTCGCCAATGACAAGTGTCGCCGCAATATACATAAGCAGCAACATCAATGTCAGTATCAACAAGTCTCGTTTCATGAGTTCTCTCTCGAACCTCGTGTTTTTCTATATTAAAGCTTACGCCTTGTTTTCAAGGACACGCTCCACACAGACTGAAATCGCATTGTCTCTCACCTCGACAAAGCCGCCGTCCACAGTGAAAGTCTGCTGCTCAGACGATTTGCCGTCAGCGCTCTTTACCCTCACGACCAAGTCGCCTTCCTTCAGAGAAGAAATCAGAGCCGCGTGATTAGGCCAGACAGTGAATGAGCCGAGCTCACCTGGCACTGTTACCGAATCTACCTCACCCTCAAACAGTGTGCTTTGTGGTGACAACAATGTGAATTTCATATCCGTTTAAATATTTCTGTTACTTCTTTGAAGCCTCTTCAAGCATCTTCTTGCCCTTGGCGATAGCGTCGTCGATTGTGCCGACGAGGTTGAATGCCATTTCTGGGTACTCGTCCACTTCGCCGTCGAGGATCATCTTGAATCCTCTGATAGTCTCCTCGATTGGCACGATGACACCAGGTATTCCTGTAAACTGCTCTGCCACGTTGAATGGCTGCGACAGGAAACGTTGAACACGTCTCGCTCTCGACACGATGAGCTTGTCGTCCTCGCTCAACTCCTCCATACCGAGGATTGCGATAATATCCTGAAGCTCTTTATATCTCTGCAAAAGGACTTTCACTCTCTCCGCTGTCTGATAGTGCTCTTCGCCTATAACATTAGGGTCAAGGATTCTTGATGTTGAGCCCAGCGGATCCACAGCAGGATAGATACCAAGCTCGGCAATCTTACGGTCGAGCACGGTAGTCGCATCCAAGTGGGCGAAGGTTGTCGCTGGAGCAGGGTCTGTCAAGTCGTCGGCAGGCACATAAACTGCCTGTACTGATGTGATAGATCCGTTCTTTGTAGATGTGATACGCTCCTGCATCTGTCCCATCTCCGATGCCAGCGTAGGCTGATAACCTACGGCCGATGGCATACGTCCGAGCAGAGCCGAAACCTCCGAACCTGCCTGAGTGAAACGGAAGATATTGTCGATGAAGAACAGGATATCCTTGCTGCCGCCCTCCTGTGCCGAATCACGGAACGACTCTGCGACTGTAAGTCCGGAAAGCGCTACCGAAGAACGTGCTCCTGGTGGCTCGTTCATCTGTCCGAACACCAGTGTTACCTGTGACTTCTTCAATTCCTCCTTGTCTATCTTAGAAAGGTCCCATTCGCCTTTCTCCATGCTTTCTTTGAATGCGTCGCCGTAGCGGATTACGCCAGATTCGATCATCTCGCGCAGCAAGTCGTTACCCTCACGAGTACGCTCACCTACTCCGGCGAACACTGAATAACCGTTATAGCTCTTGGCCACGTTGTTTATCAGTTCCTGGATAAGGACAGTCTTACCTACTCCGGCACCACCGAACAAACCGATTTTTCCTCCCTTCACATAAGGCTCGAGCAAGTCGATGACCTTGATACCCGTGTAAAGAATCTCCTGTGATGTAGCCAGTTCCTCGAACTTAGGCGGCTCACGGTGAATTGGGAATGCGTTCTCGCGCGAGAGTTCCGGCATTCCGTCGATAGGATCGCCGATAACGTTGAGCGAACGTCCCTTAATCTGATCGCCAGAAGGCATTGTGATAGGGCTACCGAGAGCGTTCACTGTCATGCCCCTTACCAATCCGTCGGTCGAGTCCATAGCTATGGCACGGATTGTATCCTCGCCGATGTGCTGCTGGCACTCGATTATTAAGTTCTTCTTACCCTCGCCCTTTACAACTTCAAGAGCGTCGTGAATAGCAGGAAGGTCCTTGCTGCCTTTCGCGAAAGCCACATCGACCACCGGTCCTATGACTTGTACTACGTGACCTGTTAATTGCGACATTTTTTATTTTTGGTTAGTTTTTAATATTCGTCAAGCGAAATTTCTTCAAATATAGAGATGTAAAAATCAAAAACAAAATAATTCTCAATTAAAAATACCTTAAAAGTTCTTT
>CAMHCZ010000137.1 GCA_946183755.1 uncultured bacterium
GGTCACTCTCGTAAGTTTAAGCTCTGCCGCCAGGTTCTCCTGGAAGTAGTCCTTTATCAGCTTGATGCACCTTTCTGTCTGTTTTTTGTTCAATAAGGCCTTGTAACCTTTTGGAACATACAAATTGCTCATTTATTTCGCGTCTTGTGATTAAAAACGGAACAAATATAGGACATATTTATTTATGAATGAAATAATCAGTCTCGGTTTTTGTCATTTTGAATAAAAATATTTTTCCTTAATGACATTTTGATATAAAAACGTCGCTATGATATTATTTTTGTTATATGGCAAATGACACATAAACAACAATTCACAATAATATTTCTCCTTAACGCAAGCAAAAAAACACATTCATCTTTTTTCAGTTGCCCATCGTTGCAATAATGACAACTTTATTCTATCTTTGTGACGTTTTTTCAACAAGGACTCGTAGTTCAATGGATAGAATTTCAGATTCCGGTTCTGACGATGCGAGTTCGATTCTCGCCGAGTTCACAATACGGCTTGTAAAATATTGAAATACGCCAATTTAGCTCAGTCGGTAGAGCAACTCATTCGTAATGAGTAGGTCTGGAGTTCGAATCTCCAAATTGGCTCTAAAATGATTTATAAGAAGCTCAATCACAAACGCAATGATTGGGCTTTTTTAATAATGAAGACAAACATGAAGAAGAACCTCGCCTTCATACTCGTGTCGTTATTCACGCTCAGTCTGGTGTCATGCATGGATGAGAAATTCTCGTCCTCCCCTTCCGACAACATCAGCATACAGACCGACACTGTCGATTACAACACGATTTTCACCACCATCAAGCAGCCGACGAGCGTCATAAAAATCTACAACAGAAACAAGACGGCGCTGACTATCTCGTACATCAAAGTGGCTGGCGGAGAGGCGTCGCCTTTCAAGATGACCGTGAACGGACAGAAAGGACAGTCATTCAGCAACATAGACATATTCTCGAAGGACAGCATATACGTCTTCATTGACATGACACTGCCCGAGAACGGCAAGAACACGCCTGTAGTCGTGTCGGACAGCCTCCTGATAATGTGCAACGGCATAGAAAAGAAAGTCATACTCACAGGAAGCGGACAGGACGTGACAATACTGAAAAACGACACCGTCGAGACCGACCTGACTCTCACTGCCGACAAGCCTTACCTCGTGTTCGGCGACCTCGTGGTGGCGGAGAACGCCACTCTGAGCATTGACCCGGGCGCGACACTCTACTTCCATAACAACTCAGGAATGAAAGTGCACGGGACACTCAGCGCCAAAGGCACTGCCGACAAGTTCATCGTGATGAGGGGCGACAGGACTGACGACATCTTCACAAACGTGCCGTACGACTCCGTGAGCAATCAGTGGAACGGCATTGAATTCATATCAAAGAGCACGAACGAGCTGGAGTTTGTGGAGATGAGAAGCGGCAAGCACGCCATAGACCTGTGGAACGACACGCTGAACCAGAAAATCGTCATAAACAACTGCGTGATACGCAACTTCGGAGGATACAGCATCGCCGCCAAGAACTCCGACGTAAAAATAGCTAACTCCATAATCGCCAACAGCGGAATAAACGCAATAAGAATAAGCGGCGGAAAACTGAAAGCCACGCACTGCACCATCGCCTCATACGCAAGAAAGCGAAGCGGAGCGGCTGTCAGAATAGACAACAGCGACAACGATGTAGCCACGACCGTGACTTCAGCCATAGAGAACTGCATAATAGCCGGCACCTACTCTTCGGAGCTTGCGCTTAACGATTTTTACAAAGCAAACGCAGTAAACGAGAATTTCAACGTAATATTCAAAAACTGTCTTATTTGCAATGCGAACACAGATTTACCACATTTTACAAATTGTATATTCGCAAAAACAAACAGCAAGATTTTCACAGACACGGAGAGATACCCTTACGACTTCACTCTGACCGACGATTCCCCTGCCCTGAACATGGCTGACGCCGACATAGCGCAGACACTCCCTAACGACATCTACGGACAAAACAGACTCGCTGACGGACAGCCGGACGCTGGAGCCATAGAAAAGACCACTGAATGACACACCTGCACACCATAAAGACAAGCCTGATGCTGGCATTGCAATTGTCAATGCTATGCTGCTGCACGAACACAGCCCAGGCCGACGACAAGAAGAACCTAATAGACTCTGTTGTGGGAGAAGAAATCATAACCAGCGACAATGACAAAATCAAACGCATCGTAAGCTACAATGTCGAGAACCTGTTCGACACCAAGGACGACCCCGACAAACTCGACGACGACTTCACGCCGTTCGGCTCATATCACTGGACACGCGAGAAATACGAGAGGAAACAGCAGCGCATATCTAAGGTCATTGCCACGATAGGCGAAGGCAATCCGCCGATGCTTGTGGCGATGATGGAGGTGGAGAACGACTATGTGCTGAAGGGACTCACCGAATACTCGCCGCTCAAGAACCTAAGATACAAGTACATACACAATGAGTCGCCAGACGCGAGAGGCATAGACGTGGCACTGCTCTACCAGCCTAAGGAGTTCGAACCGATAAGGACCAGCTTCATAAACGTCTCGTCCGAAAACTTCAAGACACGCGACATCCTCTATGTGCAGGGACGGCTGGAGAACAACACCATTGTCAACGTGTTCGTCGTGCACTTCCCTTCGCGCCGGGGCGGACAGGAAGTCTCGGAATGGAAGCGCATGAAAGTCGCCGAGATTCTCCGCAGCGAGGTTGACAAGCTCTTCGAGGAGGACGCGAAAGCCAACATCATAATAATGGGCGACTTCAACGACTACCCAGACAACCGAAGCGTGAAGGACGTGCTCAAAGCCTCGAAGCCAGGCAAAGAGATAAGAAGCGACGCCTTGTACAACCTATTCGCCAAGACACAGGAGATAGGCAAGGAAGGCTCGCACAAGCAAGGCAAGGAATGGGGAATGCTCGACCAGATTATCGTTAGCGGCTCGCTGTTAGACCAGAACGCAGCCACGCACGCAAACAAGAACTCGGGAAACATCTTCAAGCGCGACTTCCTGCTGTTTGAGTCGAGCCAGGGCGTAAAGCCAAACAGAATGTACAACGGATTCAAGTACAACGAGTCCGGATATAGCGACCATCTGCCTGTTTTTTTCGACATTATTGAGAAATAACCTACTTCTTATTACATTTGCATATTCTTTAATACAATAACAACGAATGGGAAACATTTCTATCGAAGGTGACGACGAAACCGTGCTTTACATTTTAGAGAATCTCTCTGACGACGAGAAGGAGCGCATAACAAAGCAGGCTGTGGAGAAAACACTCGACTGCATGTGCGACTACTATTATGAAAGCGAAATCATCGCCGACAACGGAAAAGAGGAAGTCGAGATAGACGAGGACCAGCTCATGGACTATCTCCTGAAACACGTCAACTCCGACGGTGTCAATCTCGACGAAAGCGACATACAGCGCATTCTCGACCTCGAATTCGATTACGGACAATCCATCGGAATGTATAAATGAAAACAGCCGTCGTTATTCTGAACTATAACGGAGCTGCCTTGATGGAAGAGTTCCTGCCTTCAGTCATACACAGCGTGAACGGCATGGACGCCGAGGTCATAGTCGCCGACAATGCGTCAACCGACAACTCGCTTGAATTCCTCAAGACCAACCATCCAAAGGTCCGCACCATAGTCCTGGACAAGAACTACGGATTCGCCGAAGGCTACAACAAAGCCCTGGCGCAGATTGACGCGGAATACTTCGTTCTGCTGAATTCCGACGTTGACGTGGATGCCGAATGGCTCAAGCCGCTGGAGTTCTTCATGGACAACAATCCCGACGTGGCGGCATGCCAGCCTAAAATCCTGTCGCAGAAAAACGACAACTACTTTGAGTACGCAGGCGCTGCCGGCGGATTCATCGACAAGTACGGCTACCCTTTCTGCCGTGGACGACTGTTCAACGACGTAGAACCTGACGTCGGACAGTACGACGAGCAAAAGGACATTTTCTGGTCGTCGGGCGCATGTCTGTTCATCAGAAAAAAAGACTACGAGGACGTAGGCGGACTGGACGGCGACTTCTTCGCCCACATGGAGGAGATAGACCTGTGCTGGCGACTGAAAAACCGCGGACGCAGAATCGTCTGCATTCCGTCGAGCGTCGTTTATCATGTAGGAGGCGGCACTCTGGCGCAAGGCAATCCGAGAAAGACGTTCCTGAACTTCCGCAACAACCTGCTGATGCTCTACAAGAACCTGCCAAGCTCACGTGTCAACAGAATCCTGTTCACAAGAATGGTGCTTGACGGATTAGCAGCCTTGTCGATGCTTGCGAAGGGCGATGTAAAGAACTTCAAGAGCGTGTTCAAGGCTCACAAGGACTTCAAGGCGCTGAAGAAGAAGTTCGCCGCCAAGCGTGAGAAGGAAGAACCGTTCGCCGACTCGCATGAGCACCTTGACGAAATGTACCACCGCTCTATCATTGTGGCGTATTACATTCGCGGCATAAAAAGATTCAGGAATCTGAACTGGAAATAAATCAGAAGTACATAACAACAAAAAAGGAATGACCGAAAAGCCATTCCTTTTTATTTATCATAATTTTCCGTTATTGCTTAGAAGCCTCGCGAGTTCTCGCTCTCTTGGCAGCTGCGCCTTCCTTGGCGTGGATTTTCTTCTCCCACTCCCAAGCCGACTTCAGCGTGTCCTCCATAGAAGTCTCAGCCTTCCATCCGAGCACCTTGTTCGCCTTGGTTGGGTCTGCCCACACCTTCACGATATC
>CAMHCZ010000138.1 GCA_946183755.1 uncultured bacterium
GCGAATTCACCGATAGGCAGCTGACCTACGTCCTCGCCGCCCTGCTTACGTACAGAGACCTTGCCTTCGGCAGCTTCTTTCTCGCCCACGATAAGCATATAAGGTATGTGCTTGATTTCGTTATCGCGAATCTTACGTCCGATCTTCTCGTTTCTGTCATCGACAATAGTGCGTATGCCCTTCTCGTTGAGCGTGTTGCTCACCTTCTGAGCGTAGTCATTGAACTTCTCGCTGATAGGCAGCACGATAGCCTGGTCAGGCGCCAGCCACAATGGGAATTTGCCTGCTGTGTGCTCGATGAGCACTGCCACGAATCTCTCCATGCTGCCGAATGGCGCACGGTGAATCATAACCGGACGGTGCTTCTTGTTGTCGTCGCCTGTGTACTCCAGTCCGAAACGCTCAGGAAGGTTGTAGTCCACCTGTATTGTTCCAAGCTGCCAACGGCGTCCAAGAGCGTCCTTTACCATGAAGTCGAGCTTAGGTCCGTAGAACGCAGCCTCGCCAGTCTCCACTCTCGCAGGAAGTCCCTTCTCCTCGCAAGCCTCCACAATTGACTTTTCTGCCTTTTCCCAAACCTCGTCGCTACCTACGTACTTCTCGTGGTTGTTAGGGTCGCGGAGCGAAATCTGCGCCTCGAAGTTGTCGAAGTTCAGAGCCTTGAAGATAATGTTTATAATGTCCATCACACGAAGGAACTCCTCCTTCACCTGGTCTGGACGGCAGAAGATGTGGGCATCGTCCTGAGTGAACGAACGGACACGTGTAAGTCCATGAAGCTCACCGCTTTGCTCATAACGATACACTGT
Organism: uncultured bacterium; assembly: GCA_946183755.1. Classification (GTDB taxonomy): domain Bacteria; phylum Bacteroidota; class Bacteroidia; order Bacteroidales; family Paludibacteraceae; genus UBA4363. The sequence goes on from CAMHCZ010000138.1 coordinate 810, forward strand.
ACCGAACTCTGCCACACGAAGCGGAAGATCCTTGTATGAACGTGGCTCGTTCTTGTATATCATACAGTGGTGAGGGCAGTTCATAGGCTTGAGCAAGTACATCTCGCCCTCCTCTGGTGTCGTGATTGGCTGGAAACTGTCCTTGCCGTAGTGATCCCAGTGTCCAGAAGTCACATAAAGCTGCTTGTTTCCGATATGCGGAGTGATTACCTGCAGATAACCGAACTTCTTCTGTATCTTCTTCAGGTACTCCTCAAGATTGAGTCTCAGCGTAGTGCCCTTTGGCAACCAGATTGGAAGTCCCTTGCCCACCATGTCGCTGAACATGAAGAGTCCCATCTCCTTGCCTATCTTGCGGTGGTCGCGCTTCTTAGCCTCCTCCAAAAGAACGAGGTACTCGTCGAGCATCTTCTTCTTTGGGAAGCTCACACCATAGACACGGGTGAGCATCTTGCGCTTCTCGTCGCCTCTCCAGTATGCTCCAGCAATAGAAGTCAGTTTGATAGCCTTGACTGGCTCAGTGGAAGCCAAGTGTGGTCCACGGCAAAGGTCAACGAAATTTCCGTTTGTATATGTTGTTATAGTACCGTCCTGCAGTTCGCTTATCAGCTCCACTTTGTATGTCTCGCCTCTGTCGCCGAACATTTTGAGAGCGTCAGCCTTGGATATGTCGGCACGCACAAGCTGCTCTTTCTTAGAAGCGAGCTCTTTCATCTTGTCCTCTATCTTCTGGAGGTCTGTGTCCTTCAACTCAACTCCATCACCGAGGTCAACGTCATAATAGAATCCGTTCTCTATAGCCGGTCCGATACCGAATTGCACTCCTGGATAAAGCTCCATAAGCGCTTCGCCAAGTATGTGGGCAGAAGTGTGCCAGAATGTCTTCTTCGCTTCTGCATCCTCCCACTTGTGGAGTTTTATGGTGCAGTCAGATGTGATTGGACGAGAGATGTCCCATATCTGATCATTTACTGTTGAGCTCAGCACTTCCTGTGCAAGACGAGGACTAATGCTCTGAGCAATCTCCAAAGGAGTGATACCCGATTCAAATTCTTTTACTGAACCGTCTGGAAAAGTGACTTTAATCATAATTGTTTGTTTTACCTTACAAATGGTATTTATTTTTTTCGGAACGCAAAGATAAGAAAGTCAGCAACAAAAACGAAACATTTCCGCATCATATAATTGATGCCACCCCATCCGCATGCCGAAGCCAGCATAGCGTTGGTTAGAATTCAGAATCGACACACGCTCTGGAATCCACCACCTCGCCGATTATCTTCTTGACCTTGACGTGCTCAGGGTGATCGGCGTAAACATTCAGTCCTGCCCAGTCCTCGAACTCGCAGACAAGGCTCAGATCCCATGTCTCGGCTGGATTGGCGTTGATGCCGACTGTCTCGTGCTTCAGCTCCTTGACTATCGATGTGAGCGCCATCAGACCGTCCTTTATCTGGTTTAACTTCTGCATTCTTGCCTCCGGCGATGCGAAAGGCTTCATCTTGAATAATACTATATGTCTTATCATAATATATAAATGTGTAAAAAAACGGCACAAACTTATCAAAAAGCAGACAAAAATAAAAATTGTCAACAAATGCCCTATATTGCTTGGCTTTTGCTAACTTTGAATGATTCAAATCATAATAAACTGACTTATTCTGAAAATGGCTAACAACAAGATAATAAGCATCTTCAAGAAAGGATTCGCAAAGACAAAAAGTTTTTTCAAAGAGAAAAAGAGCAATTTCAAGAAAGCGCCGTGGTACGGTAAGTTCTGGCGCACGCTTCTATACTCGTTCATTTTATTCCTGCTCTACCTGTTTCTTGTTGACATCAACTTCCTGTGGCTGTTCGGCAAATCGCCAAGCATATACAACATAAAGAACCCTGAGCCATGTGTCGCTTCCGAGGTGTACAGCGACGACGGCGTGCTGATAGGCAAATACTTCAAGGAGAACAGAACTCCGGTCAAGTACGAAGAGATTAATCCGTACTTGGTGAAAACGCTCGTCGCTACCGAGGACGAACGATTCTACGACCACTTCGGCATAGACTTCAGCGGTCTCTTCGCAGCCATAAAGGACTACATCGTGCATGGCAAGGTAAGAGGCGCCAGCACCATAACACAGCAGCTGGTAAAAAACATGTTCAAGACCAGAAGCCAGTACAGCAAAGGCCTGTTCGGACATATTCCGGGGCTGTCCATCATCATAGCCAAGACCAAGGAGTGGATAACCGCCGTGAAGATAGAATGCACCTACGACAAGCAGGACATAATAACAATGTATCTGAACACGGTGGACTTCGGCAGCAACGCCTTCGGCATCAAGACCGCCGCAAAGACATACTTCGGCACTACCCCAAAGGACTTGACCATAGAGCAATGCGCCACACTCGTAGGCATGCTGAAAGCCACCACGACATACAATCCTAAGATAAACCCGAAGAACAGCAAGAGAAGAAGAAATGTCGTGCTGGACGGCCTCTACTCACATAATATAATAACAAAAGAAGAATGCGACTCGCTGAAAAACATAGAGATAGACATGCAAAAGTACAACGTGGAGCAAAGCTACTCCGGATACGCATTGTACTTCAGGCAGACACTTGCCGACGATGTTGAAAAGATACTGAACAGCAAGACCGACGAAGATGAAAGCTACGACATATACAGCGACGGACTGAAGATATACACGACCATCGACTCGCGTATGCAGAAGTACGCAGAAGAGGCTGCCAGAGAGGAAATGAAGAAGATTCAGAGAAACTTCAACAGCCACTGGGGCACGCAGGAGCCATGGAGAGACGAGCGAGGCAACGTGATACCGAACTTCATAGAAAACCTCGCAAAACGCACCGACAAATACAAAAACCTCAAGGCTAAATACAACAACGAGGACAGCGTATGGGCAGAAATGGAGAAGGTCCACAAAGTAAAGGTATTCGACTACGACAAAGGCTACATAGAAAAGGAGATGAGCAGCATGGACTCGATAAGATACATGGAGAGATTCATGCACACAAGCCTCGTGTCCATAGAGCCGACAACGGGATTCGTTAGAGCGTGGGTTGGCGACATCGACTTCAACTTCTGGAAATACGACAAGGTGAGAGCCGAAAGACAGCCTGGCTCGACATTCAAACTGTTCGTATATGCCGAAGCCATGAGGCAAGGCATGTCGCCATGCGACTACGAGACAGACAGTTATGTACAGTGGGAATATGTAGAGAACAACCCTAAGGACAAAGACTACGGCAAGACCAAAAGATGGATTCCGCACAATGCCGAAGGCGTATGCACCAACCATCTGATGACGCTCAGGGCCGCATTCGCACGGTCGGTGAACACTATCGCCGTGAAGGTGGCGCAGGAGGTAGGTGTGGAGAAAATCATAAACACCGCCAAGCTGATGGGCATAAAGACTCCGCTGAGAAACACACCATCGACATGCCTCGGCTCGTCCGACGTGACACTCGAGGAGCTCGTGAACTCATACTGCACCGTGATAAACGAAGGAAAGAGACACGAGCCTGTGCTGATAACCAGAATCGAAGACAGACACGGCAATGTGATCTACGACTACGCCAAGGAGAAAAAAGAGGAAATCCCTGCCCTCTCTTACGAGGACGCGTACCTCATGACGCAAATGCTCAGAGCCGGAATGTCGGAGCCGGAAGCCACATCAATGAATCTGTGGTCGTACGTATCAGGCACACAGACCGACTTCGGAGGCAAGACTGGAACATCGTCAAACCACAGCGACGCATGGTTCGTAGCAGTGTCGCCTAAACTCGTGACCGGCTCATGGGTAGGCGGCGAGCACAGATGCATCCACTTCAGGACAAGCGCCTACGGCTCAGGCAGCCGCGCCGCACTGCCTATCGTCGGCTCGTTCCTTAAGAAAGTGCTCAACGACAGCGGTTTGCACAAATACCGCGCTCGCTTCGACAAGCCTAAGGAG
>CAMHCZ010000139.1 GCA_946183755.1 uncultured bacterium
CGCCCACAATCTTAGTTGGAGTTATATAACCCTTTTCAGGTGTATTTCTTATAAAGCGTTCTATTTCCTCTGCTTTCGTCGCATACTTCTCTGTCTCAAGAAGAAGGGAGTCAACTTTATTTCTGTAAAAGCGATAAGCATCCTCATCACGAGGAAGTATTACCTCATCAAAAATCCCTCCTGTCAAGCCCAAGCCAAACTCCTTCCCGTCATTATGGTAAGTCTTATACATACGAGCCGCCACGCTATTTGTGTTCATTCCCAAATTCATCTTTTTCAATGTGATTGACATATGTTTTCTCGACACGCGAGTAGCAAGTTCACAAACATCCCATAGCAACTGCGCGTACTTCAACTCTGTACTATCGCGAACAATCAAGAACGACGCTGTCTTATCCATAGCCGCACAGAAATAATACTTATCGGGCTTCATGCCACGCAACATCTTTTTCTCTGGAATATCAAGAACACCCCATAGACCAACAGCCACATAATGAAACACTTTCTTATCCAGATAACTCCCTACTACCGAAGATGTCGGAGTGTCACGAAACATATCAAAAGTCAGTTTCACATTCGGCTGCCAGAACACATATCTCTCGGTTTCGTTTTGCGCAAGACAACTAAACGACAATGCGAGAAGCGCAATAGATAACAAGAATTTCATATTTATAATATTTCACGAAATAAAACAGGAAACAAAAATATCAAATACAAAACATTTACACAAGCAACATAAACTACAATCAAGCACAACAGAACCAAATATTCTTAATATATTTACAGCGTTTTTTAACCAAAAGCAAAGAAAATGAGCACTATGACGAAGACCCTCAAGACCATCATGTTATTTGTCACCGCCACAAACATGCTGACTTCCTGCGATTACTGGGGAGCATTCGAATTCACAATAAACAACCGCACGGACAAAGAAATCACAATCTCATACTTCGAACAGTACAGAAGCATGGAGGATGTGCTCCCGACCTACGATCACGGAGAAGGCTACGAAAGCATCAAGATTGCAGAAGCCGACACAGTCGTGACCATCCAGCCATACGAATGCGCCACATGGACATACGACGTCGGACTCGTAAGCAAAGACTTCCCTACTGCATTCGACACTCCGGAACACTGGGACATAGTGCCGTTATGGCAACGAATAAACTATATCGTACTGGGTTCAGACACCATCAATGCCTCCTACTACACACGGACCAAATGGACAAGGAAAGAGAATGAATACATATTAGACATCCACAACATAAGACGTTGAAAAAAACATCAACACTCACATACGAAATACACTTAAATAACAGCATAAAAGTAGCGGAGCGTTTAGAACGAGAGGTATTGTTGCATAACTTTGCCGTCCGAAAAACAAAACGAACGGATGACAGAACCCAACCACAACAGGCAACTCAAGATAGCCAACATAAACGACATATCGGGCTTCGGACGATGCTCGGTGGCAGTCGCCCTGCCGATAATCTCAAGATTAGGCGTGCAGTGCTGTCCGCTGCCCACAGCCATATTCTCAAACCACACAGGATTCAAGTCCTTCTTCCACTACGACTTCACCGAGCACATGGAAGCGTACATGGAGGAATGGAAGAAACTCTCGCTGTCGTTCGACGGCATACTGACTGGCTTCCTGAGTTCTGTGGAGCAGATTGACTTCGTGCTGCGTTTTTTCGAACAATTCTCCACACAAGACACGACCGTCATCGTCGACCCTGTGATGGGCGACTACGGCAAGCTCTACTGCACCTACACCGACGAACTGGCGTCGCGCATGAGAAAACTGCTGCCTTACGCCGACATCATAACTCCGAACCTGACCGAGGCTTGTTTCTTAGCCGGCACAGAGTACAGAGCCGGATTCTCGGAGCACATGCTGCTGCAGTTAGCAGAGTCGCTCTCGGCGATGGGGCCTCGCAAAGTGGTCATCACCGGCGTGGAGGACGGCGACAGCATGGTAAGCTACTGTTATGAGCACGGCAAAGGCGGCCAAGCGGTGCGCACCCTCAAAGTGGACTCGCACAGGTCCGGCACGGGCGACGTGTTCTCTGCCATCATCGCAGCCGGAGCGGTTAAGAAAGTGCCGTTCGTGCAGAGCGTCATCACGGCATCGGACTTCGTGAGGGAGTGCATTCTTGCGTCCGAGCGCCTGGACACGCCGGCAACCGACGGAATGTGTTTCGAGGAGGTAATAGACAAACTCACATTCAAATGAAAAAGATGGAAATAGCATACAAGGTGGGCGACGGACTGTACATCAACCTCACCAACAAATGCTCAAGCGCATGCACATTCTGCCTGCGCCAGGGCGACGACAAAGTGGGCGAAAGCGACAGCCTCTGGCTGGAGCGCGAGCCGACAGTCGAGGAAGCGACAGCCGCCATCGAGGAAAAACTCAAGTCGTACGACTACAAAGAAATAGTCTTCTGCGGATTCGGCGAGCCGACTTGCGTCTTGGACACGATGCTCAGCGTAGCGAAGTGGGTAAAGCAGAACACTGCCATACGCACACGACTGAACACCAACGGCCAAGCCGACCTCATAAACTCAAAGGACGTGGCTCCGCTGCTCGTCGGGCTCATCGACACCGTCTCCATCTCGCTCAACGTGCCTGACGCAGAACGCTACCAGGCTCTCGTGCGCAGCAGGTTCGGCGTGCAGTCGTACGACGCCATGATAGCATTCGCCAAAAGATGTGTGGAGGAAGGACTCGATGTGGTTATGACCACCGTAGAAACAACAATATCCAAGGAAGACGAAGAGAAAAGCCGTCTGCTCTGCCAATCAATCGGCGCACGATACAGAATCCGGGAGTGGGTGGATGACGGAAAGTAAATATTTTCTTACAAAACAAGCAAAAGCCGCTATACACTCTAAAAACAATAGTTTTTAAAGAAAATTACATAAGTCTGATTATAATAAGCTCTGAAAACACAAATTCAGGGCTTTTTTATTACCCAAAGCACTAAAAACCGGACCACAAAACAAGAATTTTCATAAGCCTAAACACCCATAATATTTTATTATCATAGAAATATATTCTACACATTTCTTATAACAAGGTTTATTTTCCATAGTTTAATAATTTTCTTGGAGAATATTCAATATCGCGCTAATCTTGCACTCGAAAACTTTACGCGATTAAGAAAGGGGGCAAACTATGATTTCATTTGAATATTACAACCCTGCGAAAATCGTTTTCGGAGAAGAAAGCGAGAAAAACCTCAAAGGGCTGTTGAAAAGCTACAATGTGAAGTCACTCCTGCTGGTTTACAGCGGCGACTTCATAAAGACCTTGGGCATATACTCAGTAATAGAGGATGCTGTCAATGAATTAGGAATAAAATTCTCCGAGAACGGGAATGTCGTTCCAAATCCAAGTGTGGAACTCGTCAGAGAGCTCGTGAAGCAAGGCAAGAAGGACAATGTGGACTTCGTGCTTGCTGTGGGCGGCGGCAGCTCCATCGACACAGCCAAAGCCGTGGCACTCGGCATTCCTTACGACGGCGACGTGTGGGACTTTTTCGACAAAGGCGCATCACCGAAGGAAGTGCTGAACATAGGCGTGATAGCCACCACGGCTTCAAGCGGCTCGGAGACATCGAACGCAGCGATAATCTCGAACGGCGAGTGGAAACTCGGATTCGAGGACGACAGGATAATCCCGAAGTTCGCCATCATGAACCCGAAGTTCACTGCCGGACTGCCAAGATTCCAGACTTTCGTAGGAGTGGCGGATGTGCTGTCGCACCTGCTGGAAAGGTATTTTTCTGACGCCAAAAATTCCGACACCACCGACTATCTGATCGAAGGCGCGATAAAAGCCCTTCTGCTCAACGCCGACAGGCTGCTCGAAAACCCGCAAGACGTGAACGCAAGAGCTGAGGTGCAGTGGCTCGCAAGCGTGGCGCACAACAACTTCCTCGACGCCGGCAGAATCGCCGACTGGGGCTCGCACAGAATCGAGCACGAACTATCGGCGCAATACGGCATAACACACGGCGAAGGCATGGCGATAGTATTCACAGCATGGACGAAGTACGCCGCAGAGGTAAAGCCATGGAGACTGGCACTGCTGGCAAGCAGAGTGTTCGGAGTGGACGCCTACGACTACACGGAGAAAGAGCGAGCCCTGAAACTGTCGGAAATCCTCGAGGCTTTCTTCAAGAAAATCGGCGTCAAGACAAGGCTTACGGAGCTCGGCATAAGCGACAAAGACTTCGACACAATGGCGAAGAGAGCCACAAGGAACGGCGCTGTGGGACATTACATACCGCTGGATGCGAAGGCATTCACCGAAGTACTGAAATTAGCAATCTAACATAAACTAAACTTAAAAAACAAAGGAGGTAAAAATGGCAAGAGTACAACTAAAACAGCCTGAGGAACTCTCAGAGGAGTCGAAGAAGGCTTACGAAGAACTCAATTCGAAAGGGAAAATCACAAACATGAAGCTCGCTATGCTTCAGGATTACGGTACATACAAAGCATTCATGGGCTGGTACGATTCATGGGCGAGCCTCGTGAAGGTAGTCGGACAGAGAGCCGCGACAATCTACGCGCACTCCGTTTCCACAACCAACGGATGCCTCTTGTGCTCGCTGTTCTTCATCAGCGACCTGAAAGAGCTCGGACTTGACCCCAACAACTTCGAACTGTCGGAAAACGAGAGCCTGCTGCGCCAGCTCGGACAGCAGATTGTGAAAGACCCGACCAAGGTCTCCGACGAGCTGCTCAAC
>CAMHCZ010000140.1 GCA_946183755.1 uncultured bacterium
GAACTCGGTCTCTATCGATGTTGAGATAAGGCGTTTGTAGCTATCCTCGACTGCGTCTTCCACTTCGTCCGCGCTCTCGTTGTCGCCTCTGACGAATATTCTGCACAGTCTGTCGATGCAGACTTCCTTGTCGGCGGAAATCGAGACGTTGAGTATTTTTTCGCTTTCGCCACGTCTCATCGCCAGCAGACGGTGCGACGAACAGCGCCTCAGCGGCTCGCTTCTTTTGAAGTAGTCCTTGTATTTCTCGCCTTCTTCCTCTTTGCCTTTAATTACCTTGGATTCTATGACCGCCTCTCTTGCGAAGACGCCCCTTATGGTTTTCTTGGCAGCCTCGCTCTCACTCACCCACTCTGCGATTATGTCTTTCGCGCCCTTTATGGCGTCATCGGTGCTTTTCACATTGCCTTTGACGAATCTCAGAGCCATGCTTTCCACATTTCCGTTGCCTTGGCTCATTATCATTTTAGCTAAAGGCTCAAGTCCAGCCTCGCGTGCCGACTCCGCTCTTGTCTTCGTCTTGCGCTTGAACGGCGCGTAGATGTCCTCCACCTCCACAGGGTCCCAGCTCTTGGCTATTCTCGCCTTCAGCTCGTCGGTCAGTTTGCCCTGCTTCTCTATGTTCTTGATTATCGCCTCTTTTCTCTCTTTGAGCGCTTTGATTTTGTCGAGGGCATCAGCCACAGCGCCTATCTGCACCTCGTCGAGATTTCCGGTTCTTTCCTTCCTGTATCTACTGATAAAGGGCACCGTAGCGCCCTCTTCAATCAGTTTCAATGTGTTTTCAGCCTGCCAGTTTTCTATACCGCAGTTTTTGGCTATCAAGCCGATTATTTCTTGCTCCATGCCTTGCCCAATATGGAATCCGCGCTGTTGCGGTGTCTGCGAGTTCTCTCAAGTATTCTCTCCTTTGCCTCTCTCAGTCTTTCCTTCTCGGCTATCTCCTCGTCGGTCAGGCCTTTGTAGTTGTATGTCGGCTTCTTCTGTGTTTTCTCCACAGTGCTGGCCTTCTTTACTGGTTTACTGGGTTTTACTGTGTCGTAGTCGGTGGCTGTGTTAATGTCGTTGTCGGCTGCAGCGCTTTCGCTCTTGAAGTTGTACGAAGGCTTTGCGCCGAGAGCCGCCTTCTGGAAGTGATGGTCGTCGGCCTTTCTTTCCATGTAGTGTCCCCAGTGGAAACCTCTTGCCTTCCATTCGTTCACTATCAGGCTGCCTTCTTTGAATGTTCCGTTGCGTGTCGTGTCATACACCGCGCCGACAGGCTTGTCTCTTCTCGTTTTTCTCCACTCGCCCTTCCATCTTTGTGGATTGAAGTAAGGGTTTATGTCTATTGCCATTCCGTTGGCGTGGAACGAGTAGCTCATGTCTCTGTAGCAGAAGCAGTATGTGTTGTTGTCCTCCATGGACTTGTTGTCGTCCCAGCCATACTTCACGATAGGAATGACCTTCTCGATAACAAACTTCTCACGGAGCATTATCTCGAACATCTCCTTCACGTCCTGCTCTATCTCTTTGTTAGAGAGGATCTGACCTTGGTGGAGCTTTCCGTCTGTCGATATGTATCTCACTTCGTAAAGAGACAGGTTGTCCTTTAGGTTCTGAGGCGCGTTGCTGCCTTCGAGTGCCTCGTCGAATGTGTAATTGCAATCGATTATCGCTTCTTCTATCTGCGCAGGCTCTTCCACAGGCTCTGCTTCAACCTTTGGTTCCGCTTCGTTTTCTGCATTTCCGCTTTCCATATTGCCCCAGATAGCAAGTCCAGCACCCAAAAGCGCCATGACAAGGACTTCAATTACAATAGTCTTCTTTTTCATTGACAGTCGGTTTTATGTATTGTTACTACTTTATATTATACTCGTTTTTTCTCTTCGGGTTCATCGGGAACCAGCCTCTCTCCACTCTCTTCTTCTGCTCGAACAGTTCAAGGATGCTCCAGAAAAGCGAGAACGCAAGAGTCGCAAAAATCGTAGAGACTATGAAGTTTTCTATCAGCAAAGACGCAGCCACCGCCGCGACTCCGGATATGGCAAAGACTGGCCAGCACTTAGTGCCGTAATAATATTCCGCCTTAATGACCACAGGATGAAATATGCCTATCATCAAGAACAGCGAAACGCCCACAGCCAATCCCGAAAAATTCAAATCCATAAGTTTATATTGTATATGTCTGTTTTATAAGGACACAAATATATAAAAATATTTGGCATTTTCGTAAACGCTCACCTATTTAAATGCGCCATTCTGCCCTATTGGCACCCCAATGACCAACCATCGTACAGACAAAATCTCGATGGTTAAGATTTTTTATTTTTTTATGTAGTTCAGAATTTGTGTTTATTTGGCTTTATGAAAGTAATTCGCTTATTTTGCGAGCGAAAATAATGGACTGCAAGGTCCTGCTTTTTACTAACTAATTTTATTTATTAACAAATTCAAAAAATGGATTGTATCGTTTATCTGGTCCTTTTAGCCTCAGTTGTGGCTTTGGGATTCGCCTTCTTCTTCTTTAAGCAGATGATGAAGGAAAGTGAGGGTACCGAGACTATGGCCGACATAGCTCTCAGTGTCCGCAAGGGAGCGATGGCCTATTTGAAGCAGCAGTACAAGATCGTTTTGATCGTGTTTGTTGTTCTCGCTGTAATCTTCGCTGTAATGGCGTATTTCGGATTACAGAACAGCTGGGTTCCATTCGCATTCCTGACTGGAGGTTTCTTCTCTGGTCTCGCAGGTTTCTTCGGAATGAAGACTGCTACTTACGCTTCGGCACGTACTGCAAACGCCGCTCAGAAGTCGCTCAACAGCGGTCTGAAGGTTGCGTTCCGTTCGGGAGCCGTTATGGGTCTTACAGTTGTAGGTCTTGCTCTGCTCGACGTATCTGTATGGTTCCTTATCCTGAACTACTTCATCCCAGAAGAGGCTGTAGCAGGACACAAACTTATCATCATCACCACTACTATGCTGACATTCGGTATGGGTGCTTCTACTCAGGCGTTGTTCGCACGTGTAGGTGGAGGTATTTATACTAAGGCTGCTGACGTAGGCGCTGACCTCGTAGGTAAGACTGAGGCTGGCATCCCAGAGGATGACCCTCGTAACCCTGCTACTATCGCCGACAACGTTGGTGACAACGTAGGTGACGTAGCCGGCATGGGCGCTGACCTTTACGAGTCATACGCTGGTTCTATCCTTTCTACTGCCGCTCTTGGTGCTGCTGCATTCGCTGCATCTGGTGTTGAGTCGCAGTTGAAGGCGGTTCTCGCTCCTATGCTCATCGCAGCAACTGGCGTTATTCTTTCGCTCATCGGCATCTTCCTGGTTCGCACTAAGGAGAACGCTGGCATGAAGGAGCTTCTTGGCGCTCTCGGACGTGGTACTAACACTGCCGCAGTGCTTAACGCTATCGCTACATTCGGAATCCTTTACGCTCTCGGACTTGACAACTGGTTGGGTATCTCATTCTCAGTTGTTGTTGGTCTTGCTGCCGGTGTCATCATCGGTCAGGCTACAGAGTACTACACATCACAGAGCTACGCTCCTACTAAGAAGGTGGCTGAGAGCTCGCAGACAGGCCCTGCAACCGTTATCATCTCTGGTATCGGTCTTGGTATGCTCTCTACAGCTATCCCAGTTATCACTGTAGGTGTGGCTATCATCCTTTCATTCCTTTGCGCTAACGGCTTCAACACATCAATGGACGCAGCCGCTATCCAGCAGGGATTGTACGGTATCGGTATCGCTGCTGTAGGTATGCTTTCAACACTTGGCATCACACTTGCAACTGACGCTTACGGCCCTATCGCCGACAACGCCGGAGGTAATGCCGAGATGAGCGGTCTTGACCCAGAGGTGCGTAAGCGTACTGACGCTCTCGACGCTCTCGGCAACACAACTGCTGCTACTGGTAAGGGATTCGCTATCGGTTCTGCCGCTCTTACAGCGCTTGCCCTCCTCGCTTCTTACGTTGAGGAGATCAAGATCGCCCTCGTCAGAGTCGGTGAGGCATTGCCTAACGGTGTAGATGCTGCAAACGCAACATTGGTTGACTTCATGAACGCATACAACGTCCACCTCATGAACCCAGTTGTTCTTGTTGGTGTGTTCATCGGCGCTATGATGGCATTCCTCTTCTGTGGTCTTACAATGAACGCAGTTGGTCGTGCCGCTCAGCAGATGGTTAACGAGGTTCGTCGTCAGTTCAAGGCTATCCCTGGAATCCTCGAGGGAACTCAGAAGCCTGACTACGCTCGTTGCGTTGAGATTTCTACTAAGGGCGCTCAGAAGGAGATGATTCTCCCATCAGTGCTCGCAATCCTTATCCCTATCCTCGTAGGTGTTGTTCTTGGTGTTCCTGGTGTTCTCGGTCTTTTGATCGGTGGACTTGGCGCAGGCTTCGTGCTGGCTGTATTCATGGCTAACGCAGGTGGCGCATGGGACAACGCTAAGAAGTACGTTGAGGAAGGCAACTTCGGAGGCAAGGGTTCAGAGAACCACAAGGCTACTGTAGTTGGCGACACTGTAGGTGACCCATTCAAGGATACTTCTGGTCCATCACTTAACATCCTTATTAAGCTGATGTCTATGGTATCTATCGTAATGGCTGGTCTTACAGCTTCATTCAGCTTGCTGGGATAATAAATCTCACATGATATAACAAAGGCTTGCGAAAATTCGCAAGCCTTTTCTTTGTTTATAACAAACAATCGTTCACTTATAACAAG
>CAMHCZ010000141.1 GCA_946183755.1 uncultured bacterium
TGTTCTTGCGGAACCAGCGGTACTTGTAAACAGTGCTGCTGGCTGGACTGTTGGTCGCGGTCAGGTCGAGCTCGCCGCCGGTCATGCGCAGTGTTATAGGGTTGCCGTCGATGTTCTTCACATAGTCATGCGCCATGAGGCTTGTCTCGAACTTTGGAGTAGCTACGACACGAACAGTCTTGTCTGCGCTGTAACACTCATTGCCGAAACCGTCCTTGACCATGACGTTATATACAATATCCTCCGTATTATGTGGCTTATATGAATATATGTTTCCTGACACAGCGCTTGTAATATCGGCTCCATCCTTTGTCAACGACCATGTCTCTACTCTCTGAGAATAACTTGGCTCTGCATTATCTGGCTGATATGTCTTTGTCATATTCACCGTAACCTCATTGCCGCTTCCGTCATTACAGAACTTAATTTCAGTCATCTCGTCGTTGAGTTTGCCGTCGCCTGACACCTTCATATCGGTTTCCACCAACGATGGCACATATATCTTCATCTTGTCTGTGTATTTCACGCAGTGGTTCTGGTCGTTGTACACCACTCTGACATAAGAATTCTCCGAACCTGCCTCAAGGCTTCCTGTCGCCAATCCCTGTGGCTCGAACGCCTCTGTCAGCAATGTTGTGTCGTTGCCCACTACACTGTACCATTCGTAGTGGTTCTTTGGCTGGTTAGGCAAATCGCCATCAGCGAAACCGAATCTATCCCAGTATGAGCCTAATTCCAACTGAGTAGGATTCAATTCTGCGATACCATAACATACGGTCTTGGTCAGGTCGGCTCCTGCGTTATCGTCCTTCACGAAGAACCATGCTTCTATCTTCTGAGTGCTGCTTCCGCCTCCACCACCCTGAGTGATGAAACACTTTGAATATTCGTCGTCAGCCTGATTCAAGTTTCCGCTCGCCGACACTGTCATTTCAAGTTTATAGAATCCTGGAACAACCTCGTCAGCCAGCTTGCTGTTGAATGTTGATGCTGGAGCTGATATAACATTATCCTGAACTGGTGTTGGATTCTTTATCGAATAACCGACCGTACTACCTGACACTGACATTGCGGCCTGATAAATAGTCCACTGCACAGAACTGATAACCGAAGTGTTAGCCACATTCTCAAGTTTCAAATCAGCATGCATTGGGATACAAGGAGCTTGGTTTATCGAGTTGATGTCGGTTCCGATATCAAGGTCCTCTGTGTCATTATTGTCGATAGATATGTCAAGCTCAGTTGTCACTGCCGCCGAACCAGCCAAGTAGCTGTACTCGCTCTTGTCTGTCTTATATCCATAAACTATGGCATTGAAGCAACGGCTGCTTGCATTTATTGAATAGGCATTATTTCCAATTTCCGCTGTCGCGTATGAATATTTTGGATTAACCGAGAATTGTGTCCAGCTCAAAGGCACCTCAGAACCACCCAATTGCGCCAACTTCACGTCGTTTGTCTTGTCAGTAGGCGACATGATTGTGACTCTGTGGTTAAGTCCATCGTATGAGTTTTCCGAAGGTGTGAAGACTATCGCGTCAAGCATCTGCTTAACAGGAGCCAGCACTACAATAGACGCGTCGTTTGTCTCGCTGCCGTCCTTACGCTTATAAGTGTATTCTGCGACTTCGACAGGCTTGCTTGTTTCTATATACGCACCCTGGCTATTGTCGTCAACATATTCATAGAACTCCGTCTGATTAAGAGTCGCTACGTGTGTTCCGTTTATAGTCACCTCTGTACATGGCTTAGATGCCACTATTCTAACTACAGGAATACAATTATCTGCTGTAGGAGCCACCAGATACTCATTTCCCCACAAGTGAGCCGGCATCAGCTGTTCGTACTCATAGTCACCAGGATTGGCATGCGAAGTTCCAGAGAACACAGCAATTCTCTTACATCTGTTTGCAACATCATCCTTTGTTCTTATCAACGTTCCAGTCAAATCGCCCTCAGCCTGCAAAGCTCTTATCTGGTATGTCTGACCGGCATTCAAAGTCACTGTCACCTTGCTTATCTCAGCAGATTCACTTTGATTGTCAAGAACTGTTGTAGGATAGATTTCTATTTCAGTATTGTCTTCAGTGGCAACAATCAGAGCCTCCGAAAAACCATATTTTCCACTTGGGTTGTTGGAACGGCTCACAACGTAATACTGATTGCCCAAAGCTGTGTATGGATACAAGTTTGCAGCGTCGCCAGTTCCACCACCGATCAAAGCGGCATAAAGCGACACGTCCTGCGTTGTCACACCGTCCGACTCAAACACCTCGACCTTGTATCCTTTGTTCGCTACAGCGTTATTCACATCGGTGTAACAATCAGGATAAACGCCAGAGACCGCGCCGTCCTTAGATATTGTTGCTAAAGCAATGCTGCTGGAACCAGCAGGGAAATTCGCCGTCTTCACTGTTCCTGTCGCATCGGTGAACTTTATGACACCAGCCCTCTCCGCCGATATGTACAATATCGTTTTCTTTTCAAGTTTCTCTTCAGAGCCTTTGTTCATCTTCTGCGACTTGATGAAAGAGAAGTAGAACTCATGTCCTTTTGTACTCTCACCGCTCTCCAAGGCAAATACACCCGGAAGCGCTAATAAAGCCATTAGTAATGTGGAGAATATCTTTTTCATGTATGTTGTGTTTTCCTTTTAGATTCTTATTCTTAGTTGCAATGCGCCGCTTTCTCGGTTATCGCTGTGCCATCCGCGCTCACAGATATGTAAGGAACATAAATGTCTGTTGTCGAGCCCGTATTTGTGATTGTTATTGTCGTTGTTGTCGAACTGTTTATGACAAGCGATTCCTCGTTTCCGTTGTTGTCGTATGACGAGAACGAGCCTGTTATTGTCTGAGTTCCGTCGGATATCGAATAAGAGCCGGCTGCCTTTGCATACAATATGGCATCCAATGTTCCGGCAGACTCGGCTGTGAGTGTCAGGCTTTCGCCCGGAGCCAGCCTGTATGCTCCGAACTGGTCTGTAGTAGCGCCCATTGTGCTTACTGTTGCATCGTAATTTCCTGTTATGAAAGCAGGCTGAGCGAAATTGTCAGCATCCATCTTTGAGATGTATGGCAGATCAACCGTATGGAGCGTTCCGTCGGCAGTCTTGAATGTCGATGTCACCGCAGCTGCCAATTTATTGCCGACATTATCGGTGAAGGCGTCTGTAGCTATTGTCAGTGTATATGTTGTAAGGCTCTCCAAACCGCTGAAGGCTACTGTCGCTGTGTTATCGCCGGTCATCACGGCTGTCAGGTCCTGGTCTATCGAGCCACCGGTTATATGTATCTTGCCTGTTCCCAACTTCACGATTCCCGGATTGCCGCTATTGTCTGTTTCTGTGAATGTCAAGTTTATCTTGCCTGCAAGCGACACTCCCTCAGCGCCATCGGCTGGACTTGTGATAGTCACTGTTGGCTTGGTGTCATCTTTATAGATTGTCAGCACATACTCCTTAGACGTTGTTCCGTCCTCGGCTGTCACAGTGAATGTCACTGGGCTTGAGTAGTTCGTTGATGATGTAGAGTAAGTACTCAGCGGAGAGGTGGTTACCGTTGGCACCATACTGCTGTTGAAGTTTGCCGTCGTCATTGTGGCTGTCGCAGTCTTCGCCACTTGGTCGATAGTCGCTGCCACCGAGCCACCAGCGTTCAAAGGCAGTTCCAAAGTCAGCAAGTCGCATGCTGTGCTGGCTGGTTCATACTCTATTGCGAAGTTGTATGTATTAATGCTTCCGTCCTCAGCTTTCACGGCAATGTTCGTTACAGCCGTATAATCAACGGTCAAAACATCTCCACTCAGAACATCAGTTCCATTGCTAAGTTTTGCAGAAGCTAAATTGTCAGAATATGCGAATGATGTTAGAACAGTTTTTCTCTTAGCTGCGTTTGGCTTGCCATCAGAATAAGAGAATGGGAATTTCAATGTTACTGTATTACCGTTTATTGTAGCATATCTTGTCTCACCATCAATATCGAACTTCATATCGTCAAGAGTCTTGACAGTGCTTGCTGGCGCATGTTCCACAGTCACGGTATATGCCTTTGTTTCTGAACCATCTGTGAAATTATAAACTTGCGATGTAGAGAAGTTTCGTCCAGTTGTGGCGTCTGTAGGTGTCACAAAATTAGTTCCCGACTCAAGTTCAAACACAGGCAGAACCACCTTGTCTGCATCATAGCTATAAGGAACCGTAACGTGTATTGTGCCGGCTGTCACATCTATGGCATCTGCTGCATAACCATCGTATGTGAAGTTTTTGACAACAGGACCTTTTGCATTTGTGTAAATAGTAATCTCAAAGAAATAAACATCACCACCGCCACTTGATTTAAATGTTATATTCTTAGTTCCAGTGACGCTCGTTTCTATATCGTATGACTCCGAAAGCAAGGTGTTTCTTTCAGAGGATTCCAATTTTACCCT
Source organism: uncultured bacterium (assembly GCA_946183755.1). Classification (GTDB taxonomy): domain Bacteria; phylum Bacteroidota; class Bacteroidia; order Bacteroidales; family Paludibacteraceae; genus UBA4363. The sequence goes on from CAMHCZ010000141.1 coordinate 4,432, forward strand.
ATCTATAACCTTACTCCCATCTATTTCTGCAACTAAAGGTCTTGAACTTGGAGACCCCCATTTAATTTCAATTCTTCCGCCATTATTGAATTCTACACCAGAAATTGTCACCAAACCAGCAGAACCTGTTGTATGGAAATAAGCACTCATGCCTGATGCCCAAGCTGGAACAGAAGTTCCAAACTCACCTTTTGCTATTGTAAATGTAGAATTCTGAGTCGAATTTGTGAAATCCGTATGAAACACTTGAGTTTCAACAGCCTTTGCTGACAATGT
>CAMHCZ010000142.1 GCA_946183755.1 uncultured bacterium
TCACCTCGTATTTGCCAGCCTCCTTCTCGGCGAAGATGATGCTTTGGCTGGCGAAGTGCTCATTGACAAATGTTTTCACGGCTGCTGGAAGTTTCTCGGCTGGAATATAGCGTCCGCCAGCAAGGCAGATGCCGGAAAAAATAACGCCGACGAGTGCGGCAAGGATGAGTCTTTGGATTTTCATAAGTCATTAATCTTTAAAGGTTAACTCACAAATATAAGTAAGAGTTGCGAGACTGCGCACGCAATTTCATTGGAAAAAGTCAAACCGTGAAATGTTTTTAATGGCAGGGGGGCAGGTGCGGATATTTGTTATCTTTGCATCTATACAATTTTAAAAGAAAGGAAAATCATGTTTTCAGGAATAGTAGAAGAGGCTGGCGTGGTGAAAAGCCTTGTGAAAGAGGGCGATAACCTGCACATCACAGTGAAATGTTCTTTTGTGGACGAACTGAAGATCGACCAGTCGGTGGCTCATAACGGTGTCTGCCTTACAGTGGTGAAACTCGACGACGACTCATATACCGTGACGGCAATAAAGGAAACGCTCATGAGGAGCAATCTGGGCGCGCTGAAGGAAGGCGACCTGGTGAACCTGGAGCGCAGCATGTGCATGAACGGCAGATTGGACGGACATATCGTGCAGGGACACGTGGACACGACGGCGATCTGCACCAGCGTGACCGACGAGAACGGCAGCCACGTCTTCACATTCAAGTACGATGTGCCGACGGAGCTCAAGCGCAAGGGCTACATCACTGTGGACAAGGGCAGTGTGACGGTCAACGGCGTGTCGCTGACGGTCTGCGAGCCTACCGACGACACATTCTCTGTGGCGATAATTCCATACACATTCGAGAACACCAACTTCTGCCGCATAAAGCCTGGCACTCTCGTTAACCTCGAGTTCGACATCATCGGCAAGTATGTTAGCCGTCTGGCGGCGTTGTAACAGGCTTGGTGACACACATAACACAATAAAAGCCGTCCTTTCGGGCGGCTTTTGTGTTTTCTTAGAATATTCCGAAAATCGTAGGGCGCTTGTTCAGGTCCTGCGGCTTTTTCTGCTTCCATTCGCCTATGGTGCGGGTCTCGATGTACTCGCTCTCGAGGGTTATGTCGCAGGCTATGCATAGTCTTGTGTCGCCTTTGAGCGTGGCGGTCAGCTCGTCGAAGAGCTTCATATTGCGGTACGGCGTCTCGATGAAAAGCTGTGTCTGATTCTCCTCCTTGGCTCTGTGCTCAAGTTTTCGCAGCCTTTTCTGCCTTTCCGCCGCTTCTATGGGCAGGTAGCCGACGAAGGCGAAACTCTGTCCGTTGAATCCCGAAGCCATCTGCGCCAGCAGTATCGACGACGGTCCGACGAGCGGCACGACTCTGATGCCTTTCCTGTGCGCCAGCGCCACGATGTCGGCTCCAGGGTCGGCCACGGCAGGACAGCCGGCTTCCGATATTATGCCCATGTCGTTGCCCTCGAGCAGCGGCTTGAGGTATGGCTCTATCTTGCTGCGGTCGGTGTGCTGGTTCAGTTCGAAGAACTGCGAGTCGTCTATGGGGAATGTCCTGTCTATTTTCCTCAGATACCTTCTGACGGTCCTTACGTCCTCCACGATGAAGTGGCGCAGTCTTTTGGCGGTCTCGATGACCTTTTGCGGAATAACTTCGTCAGGCGCGTTTTCTCCTAAAGTGTTCGGTATCAGAAACAGAATTCCAGGCATAAATGAAAATCTTTTTGTTTGTGCAAAAGTAGAAATAATGTGTGAGAATTCTTTGCCTCTGTGCTATATTTGCCTTGCTTAAAACCAAACCGTAAAAAATGAATCTACCGCAAGACTTTATCGATTGGGCGCGCGCTGCTTTGGGCGACAGTTTCGACGATTTCGTCTCGTCGTTGTCGTCGGCTCCGTCGGTGAGCGTCAGGCTCAATGCCGTCAAGTCGTCGGAAATCAAGGACGAGCTGCTCTCGTCGCTCCCTGTCGATTGCCCTGTGTCGTGGTGTCGCTACGGATACTACCTGCAGTCGCGTCCTTCGTTCACGCTCGACCCGCTGCTTCACGCCGGCGCCTACTATGTTCAGGAGGCTTCGTCCATGATCGTGTCGCATGTTGTGAGCCGATATGTGACCGAGCCTGTGCGTTTTCTCGACCTCTGCGCCGCGCCTGGCGGCAAGTCCACGCTCTTGCTCGACACGCTGCCCGAAGGCTCGCTCCTGGTGTGCAACGAGTATGTGCGCCAGCGTTCGTACATACTGGCGGAGAACATAACGAAGTGGGGCAGGTCAAACGCCGTGGTCACATCGTGCGACGCGTCTTCGTTCGCTTCGTTGGGTCCTGTGTTTGACGCAATGCTTGTTGATGCGCCATGCTCCGGCGAGGGCATGTTCCGCAAGGACGAGGTTGCAGTCTCGGAGTGGAGCCGCGACAATGTGGCTCAATGCGCCGAACGCCAGAGGGAGATACTCTCGTCGGCATGGACAGCGCTCAAGCCAGGCGGTCTGATGATATACAGCACATGCACCTACAACGAGCAGGAAGACGAGCTGATGGTGGATTTCATAAAAGACACGCTCGGAGCGGAATTGCTGCCGATTGACATCGATTCGTCGTGGGGCATAACCGACTCCGGTCGCGGACTGCATTTTTATCCACACAAGACACGCGGCGAAGGACTGTTCATCGCTGCGCTGAGGAAGCATGGCGAGCTCACGTCAGCGCCCGAGGTCTCGTATGTGCGCAAGACCAAGCGCAAGGACAAGGCGGCGCAGTCGCAGAAGGTTGATGTAGAGGCGTTGCAGTGGCTAACGTCGCCGGACGGTTACGAAGTGATGCTGCACAAGGAACGTTTTGCGGCTATTCCAGTGGCTCATGCCGATTTCATACGTCGCTTGCTGCCGTTCGTCAACGTGATGAACTGCGGTGTGGCTCTCGGAGCGTTCAAGGGCAAGACGTTCATCCCGGACACGGCTCTGGCGCTGTCGTCCGAACTTGATTATAATAAGGTGAGCGCATACGAAGCCGAACGTCAGGAAGCGCTCGCTTACCTTCATCGCGAGAGCCTGATTCTGCCGCCGTCGGTGCCTAAGGGCTACGTTCTTATAACCTACAAGGGGCTTGGGCTCGGCTGGGCGAAGAACATCGGCAACCGCTCCAACAACCTCTATCCCGAGCAGTGGAGGATAAGAATGAACATTTCTTGATTTTTGCTTAACTTTGCTCTTATGAAAGTCACATTTCTCGGCACAGGCACATCGACAGGCGTTCCACAGATGGGGTGCTCGTGCGCGGTTTGCCGCAGCAGCGACCCGCGTGACACACGCCTGCGCACATCGGCGCTTCTGACCACCGACTCCGGCGTGAACATCCTCGTGGATTGCGGACCGGACTTCCGTCAGCAGTACCTCAGACATTCGCTCTCGCGCATCGACGGCATAATCTTCACCCACGAGCATTTCGACCATGCCTCGGGTCTCAACGAGATACGCCCTCTGCACACTGCGCAGCTCTACGCCGAGCATCGTGTGGCCGAGGCCATAAGATACAACCTGCCATACATATTCTCCGACCATCCTTATCCCGGAGCGCCGACTCTCGATTTGCACGAGGTGAATCCCGGAGCGCCTTTCGCAATCGAGGGGCAGGAGATAATCCCGGTGCGCGCCACACACGGCAATCTGTCTGTGCTCGGCTATCGCATAGGCTCGTTCGGCTATCTGACCGACATCTCGGAGATAGAGGACGGCGAGCTGCAGAAGTTCAAGGGCGTCAAGGTCTTTGTGCTCGGCGCGTTGCGCTATAAGCCGCATCCTTCGCATCTGTCGGTGGAGCAGTCCATCGAGGTGGCGCGCAAGGTGGGGGCGGAGCAGACGTTCTTTGTGCATATGTCACACGACATCGGGTTGCATGCCGAGGTGTGCGCCGCATTGCCTCAGGGCATGACGCTCGCCTACGACACACTCGTCTATGAATGGTGATTGGCATGTTATTTGTTTAGAAAATTCGCGTTTAACAATCTAAATGACAACAATATGAATATGAGAAAAGTTTACACATCGGTGCTTGCGGCGGCATTGTCGCTGACTTCGGCTCTGGCGCAGTCCGATGTTACGATAGGCGACATCGTGTCGCAGTACGGCGGTGGCGACTCGTCTATCTCGGCAGGGCTCTCGTCGCTCGGCATTCAGGACCTTACGCTTGAGTCGTTGCTGCAGAACGAGGAGTTCTTCACGGCGGCAGTCGCTTCGGTCAACAGCTATCTGCCGATGCCGGTGGGCTACGGCGTGACAGTCAAGCATGTGGATGTCGATTCGCTCAACGTCACCATGTCGGCGGACTATGACGAGTCCGACGCATCGGTCAAGACGGTGAAGAACAATCCAGCCGTCTTCAAGGCTTACATCAAGTCGTCAGCCAAGAAGAACTCCGACGCCAAGATGCTGCTCGACGTGATAAAGGGCATTAACCGCGGCGTCATCTTCAACATCCACGGCACCAAGTCCAATGCTGACGCCACAGTGAAATTCACAGCCAAGGAGATACAGAACCTCGCGTCTGAGTAATAGCAGAAGATTTAATATCTCATAAATATAAAAGGAGAAGCCCGCAAGCCTCTCCTTTTTTTGTCTAATGCCTCTTCTCTCCCCCAAAAAAAAGAAGAGAGCATTCTTGTTGCCAAGCTTAGCCCTCCTTCCAAACA
>CAMHCZ010000143.1 GCA_946183755.1 uncultured bacterium
TCCGTGGTCTCGTCCCACGGAATGTTTGCTATTATGTCTGAAAACATTTTGCTATTCCTTTCTTAAGACTTGTTTGTTTACTTTTCGCAGTCTTTCAGGCTGTGGCTTATTCTCGCGGCGCAGAAGTTAGGACCGCACATGGTGCAGTAGTCGCCGTCTTCGTGCTTGCCGCTCTTGAAATACTCGAGCGCGCGCTCTGGGTCAAGGCTCAGGTTGAACTGGTCTTTCCATCTGAAGTCGTAGCGCGCCTTGCTCAGCGCATTGTCGCGTATCGTCGCTCCCGGATGTCCCTTGGCTATGTCGGCGGCATGGGCTGCTATCTTGTAGGCTATGACTCCGGCGCGCACATCGTCGCGGTTAGGCAGCGCGAGGTGCTCCTTCGGTGTCACATAGCAGAGCATCGCTGTGCCGAACCATCCTATCTGCGCCGCTCCTATGGCGCTGGTTATGTGGTCGTAGCCCGGAGCGATGTCGGTCACGAGCGGACCGAGCGTATAGAACGGCGCCTCGTGGCATGCCTTGAGCTGACGGTCCATGTTCTCCCTGATTTTCTGCATTGGCACGTGGCCCGGACCCTCGATGAACGCCTGCACGTTCTTGTCCCATGCGCGTGTCACAAGCTCGCCCATCGTGTCAAGCTCGGCGAACTGCGCCTTGTCGTTGGCGTCGTAGGTAGAGCCCGGACGAAGACCGTCGCCCAATGACACTGCCACGTCGTACTGCGCGAGTATGTCGCAGATGTCGTCGAAATGCTCGTAGAGGAAGCTCTCACGGTCTTTCAGCAGACACCACTTGCTCATTATCGAGCCGCCGCGGCTTACGATTCCGCACAGGCGGCTGTCAGCCAGATGCACGTTGTGGCGACGGATGCCGCAGTGTATCGTGAAGTAGTCCACGCCCTGCTCGCACTGCTCTATCAGCGTGTCCTTGTATATCTCCCAGTCGAGTTTCTCCACATCGCCATCGACCTTCTCCAGAGCCTGATAGATAGGCACAGTGCCCACAGGAACAGGACAGTTGCGGATTATCCACTCGCGCGTCTCGTGTATGTTGGCGCCGGTCGAGAGGTCCATGAGCGTGTCGCCGCCCCACTTGCAGCTCCACACGGCCTTCTCCACCTCCTCGTCGATGCTCGATGTGGTGGCTGAGTTGCCTATGTTGGTGTTTATCTTCACCAAGAAGTTGCGGCCGATTATCATAGGCTCGCACTCCGGGTGGTTGATGTTGGCAGGGAGCACGGCTCTGCCTTCTGCTATCTCTTTTCTAACGAACTCGGGAGTGATGTGAGTGTCGATGCCCAGCTCCTTGCAGTTCATGTTCTCGCGGATGGCTACATACTCCATTTCAGGGGTGATTATGCCCTTTTTTGCATAGTACATCTGCCCTATCTGCTCGCCTTTCTTGGCTCTCAGCGGAAGTGTGATGTGCTCAAAGCGAAGACTATCTAAATTCTTGTCAGCAAGACGCATTCGCCCGTATTCCGAGGTGACATTCTCTAATCTCTCCACTCCGCCTCGTTTCAGTATCCATTCCTCCCTTGTGCGAGGCAGTCCTTTCTTCAAATCTATCTCAATATTCGGGTCGCTGTATGGTCCTGATGTGTCATAGATATACACGTCGGGATTCTGCTCCATTTTCTTCTCCCCTTTCTCTACGGTGACTGTCGGCGTGAGGCGCACTTTTCTCATTCCCACTTTTATGTCGGGATGGATTTCGCCCTTCATGTACACCTTGTCGCTGTTCGGAAATTCTATTCTTATATTTTCGTTCATGTAACGTCGTTTTAGCGTTTTGGATTAATCATTAAGGAATGCGGTGAGTGGCGATGATGCCTCGGCGTAGTCGCTTATGCTGCCGAGTCCGGCTTCGTAGGCGCGGCGGCCGGCTATTGTCGCCTCCTTGAAGGCTATCGCCATCTCCTCTGGGTTGCTTGCCACTGCCACGGCTGTGTTCACCAGCACAGCGTCGGCTCCCAGCTCCATGGCTGCTGCGGCATGGCTTGGCGCGCCTATTCCGGCGTCAACCACGACCGGCACTGTCGCTTCTTCTATTATGATGTTCAGGAACTCGGTCGTCTTGAGTCCCTTGTTTGTGCCTATCGGTGCGGCGAGAGGCATCACTGTGGCTGCTCCTGCCTCGGCGAGTCGCTTGCAGAGCACTGGGTCGGCCTGGCAGTATGGCAGCACCACGAATCCCATCTTCACGAGCTGCTCGGTGGCCTTGAGTGTCTCTATTGGGTCAGGCAGCAGGTATCTTGGGTCCGGGTGTATCTCCAGCTTCAGCCAGTTGGTGCCGAACGCCTCGCGGCTCAGCTGTGCGGCGAGCACGGCTTCCTCGGCTGTTCTGACGCCCGACGTGTTAGGCAGCAGGCGTATGTTCTTATTCTTTATGTGGTTGAGCATGTCGTCGGTGGCAGGCTCCTTGGTGTCGATGCGCTTCATTGCCACGGTCACCATCTCTGTGCCGCTGGCTTCTATCGACTTGCGCATGTTCTCGTTGCTCGAGAACTTTCCTGTTCCCAGGAACAGTCTGGAGTTGAACTCCACTCCAGCGATTTTCAGTTTTTCCATTGTTTGTTTTTATTTGTGTTACTTGTTTCTTTCGAATTTCTTCAGGATCTCCCTTGTCTTCTCCACTGGGTCGTGGGCGTTGAGTATCTCGCCGGACACCGCCACTCCGTCCATGCCGGTCGCCAGTATCGACGGCACGTCGTCGGCTGTTATGCCGCCTATCGCCACCTTGGGCAGCGTGGCGCCGCTCTCCCAGCAGTCTTTGTAGATTTTCTTGTATCCGTCCAGACCGATGACGGTGTTGAGTTTCTCCTTTGTCGTGGTGAACTTGAACGGTCCTACTCCGGCATAGTCGGCCCAGTCCTCGTCGGCTTGCGCTATCTCGTCGGCGTCGTGGCATGTCGCGCCTATTATGTAGTTGGTGCCCAGTATGCTGCGCGCGTCCTCCACTCTCATGTCGTTCTTGCCGAGGTGCACTCCGTCGGCCTTCAGCTCGTAGCATATCTCCACCTTGTCGTCTATTATCAGGATGGCGTTGTGCTCCTTGCAGAGCCTCTTCAGCTCCTTGCCCACGGCGAGTATCTCGTTTCTCGTCGCGCCCTTCATTCTCAGCTGTATCCATCGGCAGCCGCCCTGCAGAGCCGCCTTGGCTCCGTCCAAGTATCCTATCTTGCCGTTGTCGTGGGTTATGAACTGAAAACGGAACGCATCATAATCTACTTTAACCATAGATGCTTATCTTTCTTTTATACAGATTATTAACCTCCGTAAGCTGCGTTTATTATTATATACTCGTCGCCCTCGGAAACTGCGGTTGACTCCCATTCGTTTTTAGGCACGAGTTTGTTGTTGCGAGCCACTGCTATTCCGTCCTCGCCGAGCCCCATCGAGGTGAGCAGGTCTTTCACGCTTGCCCCTTCGCTCAACTCGCGTTCCTTGCCATTAACCTTTACTTTCATATAATCGATATATTTGTTTAAGTATTAGTAAAATAAACTCTGCCAAAGCGCATATTGCTTTGGCTGTGCATGAGTTCATGAATGAGGTTTTGTGATTATGCGTTTTGACTATATCCAGACTTTGAAACCAGCCCGAAAACTGCGGCTGTTCTTTTTTCCTACGGCAGCATTATCTGCATCAGGTTCATTGGGTATAATCTCAGCCCTGCATCCGCCACGAAAAAGCGCGATGCCAGCACCCCTTTCTTCTCAAAACACGATGGCAAAGATAGTCACAATAAGGCTACCTTGTTATTATTTTTCATGTATTTAAGGATTTGAGAATCGCGAACGCTGTATCGTAACACGTATTTATTCAAAATAATGCTTATATTTGCCCTGTCATTCAATTGACGGAGATGGCAACTGCCAGAAATGGGGTTCGCTATCTGAACTGGCTGGACTACTCCAGCCAGTTTTTTTGCTTTTATAAAAATTATTCGTATGTTTGTGGTGGATCTGGGAACCACTGTCGCAAGGCAGCCCGGAACCTCCGCCGCTTGTGATGCAAATCATAAGCGGTTGTTTTTTTGTATATCTGCAAAGTCTTTTATTTGTCTGCTGTTCTGCAAGGTTATTGATGTTTCGATAGCTATGTTTTGGCTCGTTTTTTGCGTGTTTATATGTCCGTAATGTCTTAATGTAAACCCAATGAAACAGTTAATCGTTATTATTTCTTTTCTCCTCGCTGCCGCCGGCATCGCTCAGACGCGCATTCCCGGCAACACTATTGTCCGTGGTACTGGCGGCATTGGCCGTCATACGTATAAGCTTTATTTCAAGGGCGGCCGTTACTTCACCGACGATGCCCACATCACCCAGAGCGGCGACACCACATGGTTTCCTCTCGCTGCCAAGGTCAGGATAGTCAAGGCTAACCCGGACTTCAGACTCCGTCATTCCAGAGGAATGGGTTTCCCTAACTTCCGTGTCCACTGGACGGATAAGCAGCCTAAAGAGGCTTGCCACTGGCAGCATGTCGATTCGCTTGAGGACTTCACCGTCCAGTTCTTCGACGAGTGGCCGGGGTGTATCGACATAGATACAACCTTGACAGCCGCCGACGCCGAATTCATACCTTAGACAAGCCGCCTTCCTAACGACACCGTCCCCTGCGTTTTTTTCAGTTCTCCGTTCAGTTCGGCTGTTCCGGAGACAGTCTTTCCGAGCTCATCTGA
>CAMHCZ010000144.1 GCA_946183755.1 uncultured bacterium
AGACACGGGTGTGAGCCCGTGGCTGAATGCGACAATAATGATGAATCCCGAAGGGATGACACAGCCACCCCGCACGAAAATGTACAGACGCGATTAATCGCGTCTCTACAAACAACCACTCAAAATCGTACAGACGAGGTTAAATTTGACTCCGGCACTTCGGCTGCGCTCAGTGACCGAAAGAAACAATAAAACGCTACATTTGCATAAAAACAAACACCAACGACATGAACAGCATAAAAATTAGCGACAAAGCCCTGATGAACGCCGCAAAAAACGGCAACTGGGCATTCCTCGAGGTATTCATCGACGCCTACAAAAAGGCGACAGGCGACGAACCGACCGCCGAAAGCATGGCCAAGCTCAACGGCTGGCAGAACGTGCTGCTGGCGTTCTCCGTCTTCCGCGACGAGGTGCGCTCAGGCGGATTCGTGCAGCTCATCTACAACGGCTACGGACCATACATCTTCGAGAATCCGTTCGCCAAAGCCATGAAGGAAATGGGCGCGAAAGAACTGTCCAAACTCGTTTACAAGGCAAGGGAGATTTACGAGCTCAGGAAAGACGACCTCGCCAAGGAAGTGGAGGAAGACGAGCTCTGCGAGACCTACCTCGACTATGAGGAGTTCGACCCGCTGGACGACGAGTACATCGAGCTGGAATCCGACAGCATCAGCGCCATCGCCCATTATGTGGACGAGCACATCGAAGACTTCGGCGAAGTGGTTAAGGATTAGGTGTCTGCCCCCTGCTCGGCTTTCATCTTGTCGAGGCGCGTCTGCATGCGCTGCATGTCGTCGCGGAGCTGTGCGGCAGTGATGAAGTCCAGGTCCTTGGCAGCGCCGAGCATGGCCTTCTTGGTACGCTCGATGGCTTTCTGCAGCTGCGATATGTTCATATACTGAACGACAGGGTCGGCAGCCGCAGCGACTGTTCTGTCCGGCTCCACATACGCGTTATCGATTTTCTTGGCGAACACTTCAGGAGTGTTTATCGCCTTCTTCAGAGCCTGCGGCGTTATGTTGTGCTCCTCGTTGTACCTCATCTGCTTCTCGCGGCGGCGGCTCGTCTCGTCTATGGTTCTCTGCATGCTCTCGGTTATCGTGTCGGCATACATTATCACCGTTCCGTTCAGGTTGCGGGCGGCACGGCCAGCGGTCTGAGTGAGCGAGCGGTGCGAGCGCAGGAAGCCTTCCTTGTCGGCATCGAGTATAGCCACGAGCGACACCTCCGGCAGGTCGAGTCCCTCACGCAGCAGGTTCACGCCCACAAGCACGTCGATGTCGCCCTTGCGCAGGTCCTCGAGTATGCGCACACGGTCCATCGTGTCCACATCGGAGTGTATATAGTTCACACGCACGTTCTTGTCCAGAAGATACGACGTCAGCTCCTCCGCCATGCGCTTGGTCAGCGTGGTCACGAGCACACGCTCGTTGCGCTCCACTCGCTGCTGTATCTCCTCCATCAGGTCATCGATCTGGTTGAGTGTCGGGCGCACGACTATCTGCGGGTCAAGCAGTCCCGTCGGACGGATTATCTGCTCGACGAAGGCACCGCCCGTCCTCGTCAGCTCATAGTCGGCTGGCGTGGCTGAGACGAAGATGGTCTGCGGTGTCAGCGACTCGAACTCCTCGAACTTGAGCGGACGGTTGTCCTTGGCGGCAGGCAGACGGAAGCCGTACTCCACGAGGTTCTTCTTGCGCGCCGCGTCGCCGCCGTACATGGCTTGTATCTGAGGCACGGTCACATGGCTCTCGTCGATGACCAAAAGGAAGTCCTTAGGGAAGAAGTCCAGCAGGCAGAACGGTCTCGACCCAGGCTCGCGCCCGTCGAAGTAGCGCGAATAGTTCTCTATGCCTGGACAGTAGCCCAGCTCGCGTATCATCTCCATGTCGTAGTTCACACGCTCGCTTATGCGCTTCGCCTCAAGCATTCGGCCCTCCGACTCGAAGTACTTGACCTGTTCCTGCAAGTCGGCTTGTATCTTGTTTATTGCCATGTTCACGCCCTCTTTCGTAGTGACGAAGATCGTGGCTGGGTAAATCTGGAATTCCTCGAACGACTCTATCTCCTGCCCCGTCACTGGGTCGATAGTGAGTATCTCGTCTATCTCGTCGCCCCAGAACACGACACGGAGCGCGAAATCCTCGTAAGCCACGAAGATGTCAACCGTGTCGCCGGTGACACGGAAGTTGCCGCGCGTCAGCTGTATCTCGTTGCGCACATACTGGGCATCGACGAGCTGGCGCAGAAAAGCGTTGCGCACTATCGTCTGCCCGCGGCGTATGGATATGAGGTTGTCGTGGTAGGACTGCGGATTGCCTATGCCGTAGAGACACGACACCGACGACACCACAATGACGTCGCGCCGTCCGGAGAGCAGCGCCGTGGATGTGGCGAGGCGCAGCTTGTCTATCTCGTCGTTTATGGCGAGGTCCTTCTCTATGTAAGTGTCGGTGCTGGGGATGTACGCCTCCGGCTGGTAGTAGTCGTAGTATGACACGAAATACTCCACGGCGTTGTTGGGGAAGAACGCCTTGAACTCGCCGTAGAGCTGCGCCGCCAGCGTCTTGTTGTGCGACAGGATGAGCGTCGGGCGCTGCAGTTTCTGTATCACATTCGCCACAGTGAACGTCTTGCCCGAGCCTGTGACTCCGAGCAGCACCTGCGAATGCGCTCCCTGCTTAACGCCCTTCACTAGCTCCTCTATCGCCTCCGGCTGGTCGCCTGTGGGCTTGTAGTCCGATGTCAGTTCAAAATCTTTCATCAATGAATCATCATCACTAAGCCGTCAATCACCAACGGTCGTCCTTCTTCTGCACATTGTCAACGTCGGTGTCCAGCGGCATTATTATGGCGCAGATGATATAGATAATCAAGCCGCCGAAGCCCAATATGGCAAGTATCACCATTATGACTCTGATGAGTGTCGAATCCACTCCATCGAAATAAGCAGCTATGCCGCCGCAAACGCCAGCTATCTTCTTGTCGGTAGAAGAACGTGTAAGTCTTTTTACATCACTCATAAGTCTTGGTTTTTTATTAGTTCAATCACAAATATACCAAAGCGCACGCACTTCAACAACAAAAACATCCGAAAAAAGCCACCACCCTAAAGGGCGATGGCTCTTTTTATGATTCGCGACAGAGGTTACTTAACCTTCGCTCCTGTCACTGAGAATGTCTTGCCGTCCCTTTCGATATACACATTCTTGTCACGGAAGTACTTCTTTGCCTTGGCTGGCGCTTGGTCAACCTGAGCCTCACCGACTGCGGTTGCTTCGCAATTGTACAGAACAGCGATGTTATAGGTGTTACCGTCCTCGCATGTGAACGTACCAGTAACAATAACATCCGCACCACTAAAGACTACCGAACAAGAACCGCCGGTAAAATAAAAACTCTGCTCATCTTTAGTAACATAGCAGAAATAAGCGTCCATATCGTCCCAAGCATACGTACCAGCAGCCTGAGTGCTGTTTGCATTGCTCAAAATCACATCATAAGTACCGTTGTCTGCTTCCAGAAACCAATAACCTTCAGATTCGGTATCGTCGTCCCATTGGACATTATCTGTAGTAGAAAGAAACGTAAGGGCAATCGTTTCCGCAAACACGCCCACGCTCATGAGCGTGGCAGCTAAAAGTGTAAAAATCTTTTTCATAGGCATAAATATTAAGAGTTATAAAAAAGCAGGTTGGTTTAAGCAGAAAAAGCCACCGCCATTACAACGATGGCTCTTTCTTAATGGTTCGCGGCTAAGGTTACTTGACCTTTGAGCCTGTCAAGGTGAAGGTCTCGCCGTTCTTCTCGATGTACACATGGTTGTCACGGATGTACTTGATTGCCTTAGCACCTTGCACATTCTCGCTTTGCACATTCTCTACGCCTGCCGTACTGCCTTCACCATTTTCCGAAACTGCGTCAGGGACGGTAATCGTCACATCAGCTGTAGGCGTTCCTGAAACAGTCACGGTCGCATCGTCTGTTTTTTTACAAGTAACACCATTACTTTCGATTTCGTTGAAATTTTCAAAGTAATAGCCGCTATTTGCCGTATATGTGACAGTATTCATAGCGCCGCTTAAACCGCTCTGACTTGTGCTTCCGCCGCTTGCTGTGGCATTTGCACCGCCGGAAAGGTTCACAGAGTATGTGGTTGGCGTAACATATCCATACACCTCAATCGATGTGACGCCATCCATCATCCCGCCGCCCTTTTGACCGGCGGAAGTAATAACACTACATGGATATATATTACCCATACTCATAACAATACTAAATGGTGCTAAATCGTCATCAAGAGGCGTTTTATCATTTTGTATAAATCGGCATTTTGTGATGGTATAACCCTCCATTGGTTCAACGGTTATTGTTCCATCCCAGAGCCATCCATATTCGCCATCATAGTATTCTATGTTGGCTGGTGTTACTGTGACCACGCCCTCCACGGACTGGCTATAGGTGGTTTTACCTGTAGCGGTGATTGTAGTGAGCAGTGTCTCTGTATTATCCGCATGTGCTGTCATACCCAGTCCCATCAATGCGATGAGGGTAAGAATGAATGTAAAGATCTTTCTCATAAGCATAAAAACTAAAGGTTGTTAAACAATATGTTAATCTTAGACAAGAGTTACATCTCAAATTTCAGAAAAAAAAAAAAAATGAA
>CAMHCZ010000145.1 GCA_946183755.1 uncultured bacterium
ATTCAACTATTACAAGCGTGTGGTGTATGTTTGGTGATAGTTTTGGCAAAGAGGCTTTGTGTTGGTTATTTCATCTGATAACGTGCGTTTAAGTGCCGTTCTTTATGTCATTTTCTCTATCTTTGCTCTTTATATCACCATTACGATTCAGTTATGTCAGACAACAGAAGTCCGATAGTCCGTTTCCCTGCTGAATGGGAGCCGCAGAGCGCAGTACAACTCACTTGGCCGCATCCCGACACCGACTGGCTGCCCATCCTCGACGACGCTGTGCGTGTGTTCGCCGACATCGCTGCCGAAGTCTCCAAGCGCGAGACCTTGCTTATCGTCTGCCACGATGTGCCGACAGTCAAGTCGCAGCTCAGAAGCGACACCGACCTGGGCAATGTGATTTTCGCGCAGATACCGTCCAACGACACTTGGGCGCGCGACCATGCGCCGCTCTCGGTCTTCATCGACGACGAGCCTGTGCTGCTGGACTTCTGCTTCAACGGCTGGGGCATGAAGTTCGCCGCCGACAAGGACAACTGCATAACCCGAAACCTCTTCAGCTCATACAAGGACTTCTTCCTGCCTTCGGTGAAGTACGGCAACTGCCTGGACTTCGTGCTTGAAGGCGGCTCGGTGGAGTCCGACGGACAAGGCACGCTGCTGGTGACATCGCAGTGCCTGCTCTCGGTCAACAGGAACGAGCATTACTTGCCCGAAGAGATAGAGAGCCAGCTGAAAAGACGCCTCGGAGCCGACAACGTGCTATGGCTCAACAACGGCAACATCGACGGCGACGACACCGACGGACACATCGACACTCTGGCTCGTTTCTGCTCGCCCGACACGATAGCCTACGTGGCACCGCCCGAGGACGAGAACGACGAGGACTACTACGACTTCTGCATGATGGAGAACGAACTGAAGGCGTTCCGCACCAAGGACGGCGAGCCTTACAAATTAGTGCCGCTGCCTTACCTCTCGTACGAGCTTGACGGCGAGCCGCAGCCAGCCACCTATGCCAACTTCCTGATAATGAACAAGGCGGTGCTCGTGCCAGTTTACGGACTGCCGACCGATGAGGCTGCGTTGTCGGCGCTCAGAGCTGTGTTCACTGACCGCGAAGTCGTGGGCATAGACTGCCGTCCGTTAGTGCAGCAGCACGGCTCTCTGCACTGTGTCACGATGCAGTATCCAGCCGGATTCTTTTTGCCAACAAGAAAGTAAACACAAAGAAATATGAAGATAGGATTTGTACAGCAGGCCAATGTAGCCGAAGTTTCTGTAAACCGTGAGAAATTAGCGTCCAACATACGCAAGTGCGCATCACAAGGCGCGGAGCTTGTCGTGCTGCAGGAGTTGCACAACTCGCTTTACTTCTGCCAGACTGAGAACACGGCGCTCTTCGACCTCGCTGAGGCGGTGCCGGGCCCGAGCACGGAGTTCTACGGCGCGTTAGCCAAGGAACTCGGCGTGGTTCTGGTGCTATCGCTGTTTGAGAAAGCCATGCCTGGACTGTATTTCAACACGGCTGTCGTGATAGAGAAGGACGGCACCGTGGCAGGCAAGTACCGCAAGATGCACATTCCCGACGACCCTGGATTCTACGAGAAATTCTACTTCACGCCGGGCGACCTCGGATTCAATCCGATACAGACATCGGTGGGTAAGCTCGGAGTCATGGTGTGCTGGGACCAGTGGTATCCGGAGGCGGCGCGCCTGATGGCTCTCGCCGGCGCCGATGTGCTGATTTACCCGACCGCCATAGGCTGGGACTTGAACGACACGCCGGAGGAGCAGGCTCGCCAGCGTGAGGCGTGGATAACTGTGCAGCGCGGACATGCCGTAGCCAACGGACTGTATGTGGTGGCTGTCAACAGAGTGGGGCACGAGGCTGACCCTTCGGGAGCGACCTCCGGCATCAAGTTCTGGGGCTCGTCGTTCATCGCCGGTCCGCAGGGCGAGTTCGTGGCGCAGGCTTCGGACAGCGCCGAGGTGTGCGTCGTGGCTGATGTTGACATAGCCCACTCGGAGGACGTGCGCCGCATCTGGCCTTATTTCCGCGACCGCCGCATCGACCAGTTCGGCGAACTCACTAAACGCATACGATAAGAACAAAACAAGTATAGATTTATAGCTATGGATAATAAACTCTTAAGATTCAAGGAAGTAGAGGAAGGATACACCGCTCGCCAAGCCATAAACGAGGCTAAGCGATGCCTTAACTGCAAGATTCCGCAGTGCGTCAAGGGATGTCCTATCGAGAACAACATACCTGCCTTTATCCATCAGATTTCCATGGGAAACATGGGTAACGCCATGGAGATAATAAACGAGAAGAGCAACCTGCCTGCCATCTGCGGACGTGTCTGTCCTCACGAGAAGCAGTGCGAGGGACACTGCGTGATGAACAAGAAGGGCACGCCTATCAAGGTGGGCAAGCTCGAGCGTTTCGCAGCCGACTTCGACTCGTCAATCGGGCTTTTCCATGAGAAGATAACGCCTAAGACACGCGGCAAAGTGGCTGTCATAGGTTCCGGTCCTGCTGGACTGACTGTTGCCGGCGACCTGGCTCGCATGGGCTTCAACGTGGTCATCTACGAGAAGGAGGCGGAGCTCGGCGGCGTGCTGCTCTACGGCATTCCGGAGTACCGTCTGCCAAAGGACGTTGTGCGCCACGAGGTTGACAAGATCGAGGCTCTCGGCGTGACGTTCATCACCAACTGCGCCATAGGCACCGACATCACCGTCGATGACATGTTCAACCGTGGATTCGATGCCGTGTTCATCGGTTCGGGAACGGCTATTCCAAAGTCGCTTGACATACCGGGCAAGGAGTCCAAGGGCGTGATACAGTCATCGTACTTCCTGCGCATGGTCAGCCTTTACAACAACCAGTCCATCGGGCTCGACGAAGTGCCGGTCAAGGCTGGCGACATCGTGGGCGTGATAGGCGCGGGCAATGTGGCTATGGACGCTGCCAGAACGGCGATGCGTCTTGGCGCGAAGTCGGTTTCCGTCTATTACCACCGCACCGAGGCGGACATCAAGGCTAACCGCTCGGAGTATCTCGAGGCTGTTGAGGAGAACGTGCAGTTCGTGTGGAACGCGAGCGTCAAGGAGTTCATCTCCAACGACGGACTGCTGACTGCGGCACGCATCTCGACACCGGACGGCGAGTCGGTAGTGCCAGTCGATAAGATGCTGTTCGCTGTGGGCTCGCAGCCAGCCAACCGTATTGTCTCAACCACAACAGGCATCGACGTTAACGACGCAGGATACGTCATCACACGCGAGCGCCCTTACGGCATGACCACACGTCACGGCGTGTTTGCTGGCGGCGACGTTGTGCATACGCCTCAGACCGTTGTGCTCGCCATGCGCGATGCCAAGGAGGTGGCCAAGGGCATAGCGCAGTATGTGGATGCCAAGAAGTTGCTGGAAGACTGATTCTTGCAAATAAGAACCGAAGAAAAATAAAAGATTTTGTATGCATAGGGGCGAATTTTATTCGCCCCTATATTATTATGTGATGTGCATAAAAACACGGCACTTCGGCTTCGCTCAGTGACCGAACTGGTTGCTGAGCGTAGCCGAAGCAAGCGCAGCCGAAATGAGCGGCGGTCTGAAAAGAATGTTCATTCGGCTCCGTTCTGTGACCGAACTGGTTGCTGAGCGTAGCCGAAGCAAGCGTAGTCGAAATGAGCGGCGGTTTTCAGCACAGCGTCGAGCCGTTGATGACGAGCTGGAACTCCAGTCCGAAGTATGCGGCAGCCTTGCGGCACAGCACCATGCGTGTCAGGAAAATCTGGAAATAGTCCAGCACGCTGCTTTCAGCGAGGTCTATTGTCAGCGCAAGGCGGAAGATTTTCTTGTCCTTGTCCAGTGTCGTCTTGCTCTCGGTCACGGCGTGGTTCACATGGTCGTGGATGTCAAGCTCGTCCTCTTTCTGGTGTCTCACGCGGCTTCTCCTGACGTCGGTCTTGTCGGCAATGATGATGGCTGCTGCAACCTCGTTCACAGGGAAGGCCGTCGATTCGTCGTGGTTGCCTATGGCGTTCACCACTTTGGCTATGTCCTCGGCGTCCATGCCCATCTTGTCCAAAATTCTGAACGCCATCACGGCGCCGCTCTGTGCATGGTCGATGCGGTTTATCACATTGCTATGTCGTGCATGTATCCGGCTATCCGTGCCAGTTCCGCAGTGCGCTCGTCGTAGCCCAGGTCCAGCAGCAGACGGCTGGCAGTGCTTGCCACTTTGGTCACGTGGGCGAACGAGTGTTCGGTGTATCCCATCGCCTTGAGCGCGATGTCGGCTCGTTTGATATAGGTGTTGATTTCTTCGGACTGCTTTATCTGCTCGTATGTGATTCTTGCCATCTGTGTTCTTTTGTTTCGATTCCAAATATAAACAATGTCTTTGTTATTTGGCTTTTTGGGGCAGGGGATTAAAATCAGCAAAAATCGTTGTGCGTCTTTTTGGGGTGTTTTTTTAACGCTGATTTTGTGATAGGTGTTTTCGTGCTTGAAGTGCAGAGTGTATTGTTAGGAGAGTAAGAATGTTATATAAATTTATTGTGGAAATCGGATTTTTTGCGAAGATGAAGAGATTTTTTAATAATTATATGTGATGTTTTTCTTTGAAACTTG
>CAMHCZ010000146.1 GCA_946183755.1 uncultured bacterium
GTTTGTTGAAGTCTTCTATGAAACGACAAAAAACGGAACAAAAAATAAATTAAACACCTTACTTATTAAAGAATCTGATTTAGACAATTACCCAGAACATTTATACTACGATTGTAACGATGGGAACAAATACTTTCTCTATTTTGATTACAAGTAGAAGTTCGAAACAGAAACATGCAACAGAAAGCTCTCCACAAATTGGGGAGCTTTCGTCGTTTATAAGTAGAAAAAAGTTTCTATCTTTGTGTCTTGTACACACATTAAAATTCACACAGACAAATGATTCTATTTTTTAGAACTGCAGAGAAGAACGTGATAGCCGTAGAGGTTAACAAGGACTTCAACAAAGAGGCGGACACAAACAAACTCGAATGGTTGTTCAGCGAGGCGGAGAGCCTGAAAGACGAGAAACTCGAAGGAGTGTTCATCGGCCCACGCCGAGAGATGGTAACGCCATGGAGCACAAACGCCGTAGAAATAACACAAAACTGCGGCATCAAAGGCATAAGCCGCATTGAGGAATACATCCCAGTGAAAAGCAAGGACGCTGAGCACGACCCAATGCTGCAGAGAGTTTACGAAGGACTCGACCAGAACATCTTCAACATAGACAAGACTCCAGAGGAAATCGTTTACATCGAGGACCTCGAGGCATACAACCAGGCAGAAGGACTCGCGCTGAGCAAAGAGGAAATAGATTATTTGAACGAGATAAGCGCAAAGCTCGGCAGAAAGCTCACAGACTCCGAAGTGTTCGGATTCTCGCAGGTGAACTCGGAGCACTGCCGCCACAAGATATTCAATGGAGTGTACATCATTGACGGCGAGGAGATGGAAAGCTCGCTTTTCAAACTCATCAAGCGCACATCGGAAATCAATCCAAACAGAATAGTTTCAGCATACAAGGACAATGTGGCATTCAACGAAGGACCAGAGATCGAGCAGTTCGCTCCGGCTTCGGCTGACACATCGGACTATTTCGAGGTCAAGAAGATCAAGTCAGTCATCTCGCTCAAGGCTGAGACGCACAACTTCCCTACAACCGTGGAGCCATTCAACGGCGCTGCCACAGGCTCGGGAGGCGAAATCAGAGACCGTCTGGGCGGAGGAAAGGCTTCGCTGCCTATAGCAGGAACAGCAGTGTACATGACTTCGTACCCACGTCCACAAGGCGGCAGAGAATGGGAAAAGTTCACTTTCGAGAGAAACTGGCTCTACCAGACTCCAGAGCAGATACTCATAAAGGCATCGAACGGTGCCAGCGACTTCGGCAACAAGTTCGGACAGCCGCTCATCTGCGGTTCGCTCCTCACATTCGAGCACGACGAGAACAACAAGCGTTATGGCTACGACAAGGTGATAATGCTCGCCGGAGGTGTGGGATTCGCAAAGAAGTCAGACTCAATAAAAGGCACTCCTGAGAAGGGCGAGAAGATCGTCATAATCGGAGGCGACAACTACCGCATCGGAATGGGCGGCGGCGCAGTTTCTTCGGTTGAGACAGGAAAGTACTCGAACGCCATTGAGCTCAACGCCGTGCAGAGAGCCAACCCTGAGATGCAGAAAAGAGCAGCTAACGTAATCAGAGCCGTAGCCGAGAGCGACAACAACCCTATCATCTCTATCCACGACCACGGAGCCGGAGGACACTTGAACTGTCTGTCGGAGCTCGTTGAAGAGACTGGAGGAAAAATCGACATGGACGCGCTGCCTATCGGCGACGTAACACTCAGCGACAAGGAAATAATCGGCAACGAAAGCCAGGAGAGAATGGGATTCGTAGTCGAGGAGAAAGACATAGAGAGAATCAAGAGAATCGCCGACAGAGAGAGATCTCCAATGTACGTCGTTGGCGAAACGACTGGCGACATGAACTTCGTGTTCAAGCACGAGAACGGCAACACGCCTATCAACATGCCGCTTGAATACATGTTCGGCAAGCCTCCACGCACTGTGATAAAAGACCACACCGTGAAAGAGACTTTCGAGCCTGTGAATGCAGACCAGAAGAAAATAAAGGAATACATAGAGCAAGTGCTGCAGCTCGAGGCCGTAGCCTGCAAGGACTGGTTGACAAACAAGGTTGACCGTTCGGTGACAGGAAAAGTGGCACGTCAGCAGACTGTGGGACAGATACAGTTGCCATTGGCTGACTGCGGAGTCGTAGCGCTCGACTACAAAGGCAAGTCCGGCATCGCGACATCTATCGGACACGCGCCTATAGCAGCGCTCGTAAACCCTGCATCAGGCTCAATACTCAGTATCGCCGAGGCACTCACTAACATCGTCTGGGCGCCACTGTACGAAGGCATAGACAGCATATCGCTGTCAGCCAACTGGATGTGGCCTTGCAAGAACGAGGGCGAGGACGCAAGACTCTACAAGGCGGTTCAGGCTTGCTCCGAGTTCGCCATCGAACTGGGCGTGAACATTCCTACAGGAAAAGACTCTCTGTCTATGACACAGCAGTACGGCAAGGACAAGGTATTCTCGCCTGGAACATTGATAATTTCTGCCGCAGGAGAAGTCAGTGATGTAAAGAAGGTTGTCACACCAAACGTGATAAACGACCCTAAGACAACACTGATACACATCGACTTCTCGTTCGACACACTGAAACTCGGCGGTTCGGCTCTTGGTCAGATCATGGGCAAGATCGGCGACGAGGTTCCTACAGTGAAGTACCCAGAATATTTCAGAGATGCGTTCAACGCACTGCAGAGCCTTGTGGCAGACGGCAAGATACTCGCAGGACACGACATTTCGGCCGGCGGTCTGATAACCACTCTGCTGGAGATGGAGTTCGCAAATCCAAAGGGCGGATTGAAGATAGACTTGAGCGACCTGCAGGAGTCCGACATCACAAAACTGCTCTTTGCCGAGAACCCTGGCGTTGTAATACAAATAAAGGACAGCGACAAGGCATCTGTGCTGGGCAAACTCGAAGCAGAGGGCGTTGGATACGCAATCATAGGAAAGCCACAGAGCGACAGAGTGCTTGACATTAAGAAGAACGACTACTCTCTCAAGCTCGACATCGACTATCTGAGAGATTTCTGGTTCAAGTCATCATATCTGCTCGATAGAAAGCAGTCTGGCAAGGAGTGCGCAAACGAGCGTTTCGAAAACTACAAGAAGCAGCCGCTCATCTATAACTTCAAGAGCGACTTCACCGGCACACTCATGCAGTACGGTCTGAGCACCGACCGCAAGGGACGCTCCGGCATAAAGGCTGCAATCATCCGTGAGAAGGGAACAAACGGCGAGAGAGAAATGGCTTACTCAATGTATCTCGCCGGATTCGACGTCAAGGACGTGCACATGACCGACCTCGCAAGCGGAAGAGAAACACTCGAGGACATAAATCTGATAGTGTTCTGCGGCGGATTCTCTAACTCCGACGTTCTCGGCTCGGCTAAGGGATGGGCAGGAGCGTTCAAGTACAATTCGAAAGCGAAAGAAACGCTTGACAAGTACTACGCAAGAAAGGACACACTCTCTCTCGGTATATGCAACGGATGCCAGCTTATGGTTGAGCTCGACCTGCTGAACCCAGAGCACGAGAAGAAGACCAAGATGCTCCATAACAACTCGCACAAGTTCGAGTCTTCGTTCCTCGGCCTGACCATACCTGAGAACAACTCAGTTATGTTCAAGTCGCTTTCGGGAAGCAGTCTCGGAGTATGGGTTGCCCACGGAGAAGGCAAGTTCCATCTGCCTATGGGCGAAAGCGCATACAACATCGTAGCGAAATACACCTACAAGGACTACCCTGCCAACCCTAACGGTTCGGACTACTCTGTAGCAGGTATATGCTCGAACGACGGCAGACACCTCGCCATGATGCCGCACCTCGAAAGAGCGATATTCCCATGGCAATGGGCATACTACCCTGAGAACAGGAAGAGCGACATCGTGACGCCATGGATCGAGGCGTTCATAAACGCAAGAAAATGGATCGAAGAGAATAAAAAATAACAGCCTATAAATCAAGCGCCCTTGGACAGATGTTCCAAGGGCGCTTTTTTGTCGAGACAACCGACCTAAGACTTGTCGAAAAAGAGACAATATATTAAGTTGAAAATTTCTTAAACCAGGAATAAAAAGTTATATTTGCGAGTTATTAACACGAAGTATAACCCAAGAGAAAACAAACACACAAAACATATGAGCTTTTTCGACGTTCTGCAGAAAATTTTCGGCAACAAATCACAAAGAGACATCAAGGAGATAACTCCATACGTAAATCAGATTAAAGAGATATACCCAAAGATAAGCGCACTGAGCGACGATGAGCTCAGAGCACGCGCGGCTGCGATAAGGAAGTCCATACAGGACAACGTGGCAGAAGAGAAACAGAAGATTGCCGAGCTGAGAGCATCAATCGACAGCACTGACATCAACCACAGAGAGAAAATCTACAACGAGATAGACCGCCTGAACAAGGTCGTTCTGGAAAAGAACGAGGTCAAGCTTGAGGAAGTTCTTCCTGAAGTTTATGCCATAGTGAAGGACACTGCAAGACGCTTCATGCAGAACGAGACAATCGCTGTAACCGCGACAGACTTCGACCG
>CAMHCZ010000147.1 GCA_946183755.1 uncultured bacterium
GCAGAAACAAAATCCAGAAAAGAGATAATATCAGGATTATTCACTTGTGCTTAATCCTCGCCCTAACGCTCACTCTCCCAAGCTTCATAATGCTCGGAACCAGCTCGATTCTATATGAGTTGGTGCAGTTTGTATATCACTATGTGCTGTGCATGACATGTATCTGCATGAGCATCCTGATAATCAGAATGCAAGAGAAGGAGAAGACCACTAAGATGGTACTGCTCTTCATCGCGATGTTTATAATCACAGCCAACATCTTCCTGCTGCACGACGCCATATTGATAAAGGCGAGCCGTTTCCTTGCATCGGACGAGAAGATAAACGACTGGATGCTCAGAACCAACAAGTTCAAGGACTACCTGCCTCTGTACAAAAGGTGCATAATCCTCGCCATCCACTCGGCAGCATTCAGCGCATTGATTTTCTACATAATAAAGTCGGAGTCCGACAAGACAAAAAGGTCAATAATCCTGACCGAACTGACAAAAACAAAGAACGAGAATCTGGAGACGCAGCTGCAACTGCTTAAGCAGCAGATAAGTCCGCACTTCCTCTTCAACTCGCTGAACACGCTCAGATGCATAGCCACCGACAACAACACCAAAAGCTACATAACTCAGCTGAGCAATGTGTACAGATACCTGCTGACCAACAACAAATACAAGGACGAGGACCTTGTGTTACTGAAGGACGAGCTGGAATTCACAAATTCATACCTCTACATACTGAAGGAAAGATTCGAGGACGCACTGGACATCGACATAAACATAAGCCAGGAAACGCTATACATGCAGATACCGCCATTGGCGCTGCAGGTGCTCATAGAGAACGCGACCAAGCACAATGTCGTCTCCATGGACTCGCCTCTGAGCATACACATATACAACGAAGGCGAGGAAACACTCGTGGTGAGTAACAACCTGCAGCCTAAAATGTCGTCGGAAGACAGCCTCGGCATAGGTCTGGACAACATAAAGAAAAGATACCAGCTGCTGAGCGACAAGGAGATCGAGATAATAAAAACAGACACTGACTTCACCGTGAAGATTCCACTGATAAAAAGACTTGACAAATGATTAGAATTCTGATAATAGAAGATGAAATCAAGGCCGCGAAAGAGCTGAAAAAGCTCATCGAGGAGCAGAGAAGCGACATGGAGGTGGTGGGCATAACCGGCTCGGTGAAGAAAAGCATCGAATGGCTCGGCGAGAACGAGATGCCAGACCTGATATTCTCCGACATACAGCTGGCTGACGGACTGAGCTTCGAGATATACAAGCAAGTAAACGTTACCGCCCCTATCGTGTTCTGCACCGCATTCGACGAATACGCCATACAGGCATTCGACGCCAACGGCATAGACTACCTGCTCAAGCCGATAGACGAGGACAAACTGGCACGCGGACTGGAGAAGTTCAGCCGAATGAGACCGGCGAACGGAAACGACGACTCTGCCGGCACGAACTACCAGCAGCGGATAAACGACCTCGTGAATCAGCTGGACAAAAGCTACAAGACAAGCCTGCTCGTGTATTTCCAAGAGAAGATAATACCGATAAAGACCGAGGACATCGACTTCATAAACTCCGAAAACGGCATCGTGACCGCATGGCTCAACAACGGCAAGCACTACATACTGAACCACACGCTCGACGCTCTGGAAGGCATGCTCAATCCAAGCACATTCTATAAAGCCAACCGACAGTTCATCATAAACCGCAAGGCGATAGTGAACATAGAGCACTACTTCACCAGAAGGCTCGTCGTGAAGCTGTCGCAGCCGACTCCAGAGAACATCATAGTAAGCAAAGTGAAAGCAAGCGATTTTTTAAAATGGGTAGAAAACTAAACAAGAACAAGATAATAAACGACCCTGTACTGGGGTTCATTTCGTTGCCTTACGAGTCGTTGTACGACCTGCTGCAACACCCGTACATACAGAGACTGACAAGAATCAAGCAGCTCGGACTGTCACTGCTTGTGTACCCCGGCAATACGCACACAAGATTCATACACTCGCTCGGAGCGATGCACCTGACGGCCGAGGCGCTGCGCCAGCTCAAAGACAAAGGCAACGACATAAGCGACGAGGAAGCGGAAGCCACACTGCAGACCATACTGCTGCACGACATCGGGCACGGTCCGTTCTCGCACGCGCTGGAGAACATCATCGTGGAAAACCTTGAGCATGAGGAGATAACGCTCATCATGATGAACAAGATAAACCAGGAGATGAACGGAAAGCTGGACCTCGCCATCAGAATATTCAAGAACGAGTACCACAAGAAATATTTCCACCAGCTCATCTCGAGCCAGCTGGATATGGACCGTCTGGACTATTTGATAAGAGACAGTTTCTTCTCTGGAGTGAGAGAAGGCAGCATCGGCGCGGAAAGAATCCTGAAGATGCTCAACGTGAAGGACGACAAGCTCGTGATCGAGGCGAAAGGCATTTATTCG
This sequence comes from uncultured bacterium, assembly GCA_946183755.1. Taxonomy (GTDB): domain Bacteria; phylum Bacteroidota; class Bacteroidia; order Bacteroidales; family Paludibacteraceae; genus UBA4363. The sequence goes on from CAMHCZ010000147.1 coordinate 2,464, forward strand.
GCAGAGAACTTCCTGATAGCCAGAAGACTCATGTACTGGCAGGTGTATCTGCACAAGACGACTGTCGCCGCCGAGAAGATGCTCAAGTTCATACTCATACGCGCGAAAGAGCTTAGCCTCTCCGGCAAGAGCCTGTATGCGTCATCGGCTCTGAAATACTTCATAGACAACAAGATAACAGGCAAGGAATTCCGCGACAACGACGAAGCCATGGAAAAATTCAGCTTCCTCGATGACTCCGATGTCATAAGCGCGATAAAGGAATGGTCGCAAAGCGATGACAAGGTTCTGTCATATTTATGCAAGAGTTTGATAAACAGAAGACTGTTCAAAGTAAGAATCAGCGAGTCCGAGACCGAGTTCGACACATTGAAAGAACGTCTGCTCACGAGATTCAAGAGCATGGGCTACACCGACGAGGAGATAAAATACCTCTATTCGTACGGCGAAGTGAAAAGCAGGACCTACGACCCAAGCAACGACAAGATACAGATAATAGAAAAAGACGGCAACACGACGGAAATCTCGGACGCGTCAGACATTCTGAACACAAACACTGTGGCGAGGAAAACCTCGAAACATTATTTATGCTACGCACAGGTATTTGAGGAAAACATAGAGGGTAATTAATCAAAATTTCTTATTTTTGTAAATCAACAAAATAAGAAAGGAAACAGCATGATAGAATTTTCCGCACAACAGATTGCCGACTTTCTAAAAGGAAGCATAATTGGCGACCCTGAGGTCAAAGTAAATAATCTTTCAAAAATAGAGGATGGCAAGCCTGGAACGCTGACATTTCTTTCCAACCCGAAATACACCCAGTACATATACGAGACAAACGCAAGCATCGTGCTTGTGAACAACAGTTTCGAGCCAGAGAAGCCAGTCAAGGCGACACTCATCAAGGTCGAGGATTCGTACAAGGCACTCTCGCTGCTGCTCAATCTCGTAGCGGCAAACATGCCTAAGCCAGCAGCCGGCATATCTCCGCTGGCATTCGTATCGGAGACAGCGAAAATCGGCAAGGACGTGTACATCGGCGAATTCGCATACATCGGCAACGGCGCCGAGATAGCCGACGGCGCAAGAATATACCCACAGACATTCATCGGACACCACACAAAGATAGGCAAGGACACCACGCTGTACGCCGGAGTCAAGATATATGACAACTGCGTCGTGGGCGCGAACTGCATACTGCACTCTGGCTGCGTGCTCGGCGCTGACGGATTCGGCTTCGTGCCTGAGAAGGACGGCAGCTGGAGCAAATTGCCACAGATAGGCAACGTGTATGTGGAGGACAATGTAGAGATAGGCGCCAACACTACTATCGACCGCTCAACCATGGGCTCGACACGCATCCACAAGGACGTGAAGCTCGACAATCTGGTGCACATAGCCCACAACGTCGAGGTAGGCGAAAACACAGCAATGGCTGCGCAATGCGGCATCGCTGGCTCGACAAAAATCGGCAAGAACTGCATACTGGCAGGACAGGTCGGCATAGTCGGACACATATCAATAGCCGACAGAACCATCTTCGGAGCGCAGTCAGGATGTAGCGGAAGCGTAAAGAAAGAAGGACAAATGCTCATGGGCTACCCTGTGATTCCTCTTATGAAATACAAGAGAATGACAGCAGTAGAACACAAACTGCCTGAGATTTACGAAGAATTCAACGCTCTGAAGAAAGAGGTTGAGGAACTTAAGAAGAAACTGAACTCATAAAAACATAACAGACATGGCAAACCAGAGAACTCTGAAAGACTCATTCACACTGAGAAGCAAGGGTTTACACACTGGAATGGACATCACACTGAAAGTTTGCCCAGCACCAGAAAACTATGGTATAAAAGTTAAGAGAGTTGACCTTGAGGGAACTCCGGAAATAGCGGCGCTGGCCGAGAATGTCGATGGCACAAACCGCGGCACAGTCATAAAGAAAGGAGATGTCGCTGTCAGCACCATCGAGCACGCAATGTCGGCGCTCTTCGCATACGGCATCGACAACGCCATACTCGAAGTGAACGCTCCAGAGTTGCCAATACTTGACGGCAGCGCGAAATACTACGTCGAGAACATCG
>CAMHCZ010000148.1 GCA_946183755.1 uncultured bacterium
CAAAGAGCTTTAGCGATGAAGAGTTCGTTATAAATTACTTAAGCGAATGCTTTGACTTAACGCTTGATTTAAACGGATATGGATTTTCTTGTGGTTATATCGACATTACCGGAACTGGATCAAATTTGACAATAAAAAGTAGCGCAAAGGGTGGAGTTTTACATGTAAATAATGATGTCATTTATGTGGGATCAGGCAATACACTAACATTAGAAAGCGGAACAATAGCGACAAACAAAATATATTATTGCATATATAATGAGGGCACAACACACCTAAATGGAGGAGAAATAAAAGGAGAATGCGCTATACGCAATAATGATGAGACTGCGACATTAATAATAAACGAAGGAGTTAGTATAGATGCAGAATATGGAATATACAATGCCTATGGAACCATAATAATGAACGGAGGAAATATTAAGTGCAATAATATTGGAATAGAAAATAACGAAGGAACAGTAAAGATAAACGGTGGAACTCTGACAGCCGAATATGAAGCAATAAATTCAGAAGGAGGACTTTTAACGATTGAAGATGGTGTTACGGCAATAGGAGGAACTTATGGAGTACTTATTCACGGAGACAACACGACAACAATCAATGGCGGCACATTTATTGGCTCCATAGGGCTTTACCAATACGACGGTGTGGCTACAATTAATGGAGGCAAATTCACTGGCGACGAGGGAGGATATGTAAGACATGATGGTGAAGTAAGACTGTATGGTGGATATTTTAGCACTAATCCAACAGAAGGCGAAAACGTCAACACGATACCAGAAGGTTACATACTAAAAAAGATAGAAGACGGTTCAGAACTTGATGGATGTTATGCATTGATTAAGGATGGAGAGACTGTCGCAAATGAGACAGAAACAAAAAAGGTTGAAGTTGTGAGATACGACATAAACGGAAAGGTTCTAAATTCTACCATAAAAGGAACGAATATAATAAAGTACAACAACGGATGTGTAGAGAAAATTTTAGTTAGATGATAAAATGGTGTCAAAAATAGATAAGATTGCACAATCGCATACACCAATAAAAAAAATAAAACAAAACAACATTACAAGCAATACATCTTTCAAGAGCGAGGTGACGAAATAATTTAAACATTTAACTCACAAAAACAGCTACATAATTCTATCATCAAGATAACATATAATTCTCCATTCTACAAAAACACCTCCTATTGGCATCAAAAAGCGCCTTATCGTTCTATTTGAAGGTAAGGATAGAAATATAGATGTCGTAAAAAAAAGGTCAAAAAGTCTTATCTAAGCGAAAATAGACTACATTTGCGAAATTTCTCCTTGAGACTTCGTTGTGTAGAACAAAAACTGGATTTTCATATATGAAAAAAGGAACTGCAAAAATTAGCCCTATAGGTAAAAAGGTTTTGAAAGTTTTTTGGATATCACTTATTTCTGTGATACTGCTGATAATGATAACTTTCACGCTGATCGCCAACGGACTCATAGGCTACATGCCGCCAGTCTCTGAGTTGAAAAATCCTAAGAACAAATTCGCGACCGAGATATATTCATCCGACATGCAGCTGCTCGGACGATTCTACCAGCAGAAGCAGAACAGAGTGAGCGTCAACTACAACGAGATTTCGCCTAATATGATAAACGCCCTCATCGCCACCGAGGACTCAAGATTCGAGAGCCACTCCGGTATCGACGGCTGGGCATTCTTCAGAGCACTGATACTGAGAGGTATACTGCAGCAGAAGAGCGCAGGAGGAGGTTCCACACTAACACAGCAGCTCGCCAAGCAGATATGGTCGCCACAGGCTGAATCGTTCTGGCAGAGACTTTTGCAGAAGCCTATCGAATGGACCATAGCCGTGCAGCTCGAGAAATACTACACGAAGGAGGAAATCATAACCATGTACCTCAACCAGTTCGACTTCCTCTACAACGCCGTCGGCATCAAGAGCGCAGCGTTCGTGTACTTCTCCACCACCCCGGACAAGCTGACCATAGAGCAGGCTGCCACACTCGTGGGCATGTGCAAGAACCCATCATACTACAACCCTATAAGACAGCCAGAAAGAACGAAAGGCAGAAGAAACGTCGTGTTCGAGCAGATGGTGAAGGCTGGATATCTGACCGAGGCTCAGAAAGACAGCCTCTCGCAACTGCCGCTCGAGACCAAGTTCCAGACCATCGACCACAAAGGCGGACTGGCGCCATACTTCAGAGAATACCTGAGAATAATGCTGACTGCTAAAGAGCCAAAGAAGAGCGACTACAAGAGCTGGCAGATGCAGGAATACCACGACGATTCCGTGGCATGGGCGACTAACCCTATCTACGGATTCTGCGAGAAGGTGAGGAAACCAGATGGAAGCAAGTACAATATCTATACTGACGGACTGAAAATCTACACCACGATAGATTCCAGAATGCAGAGATACGCAGAGGAAGCGGTTTCCGAGCACATGCAGTATCTGCAAGGCAGGTTCTTCAAGGAGAAGAAAGGCAAGAAGAAAGCGCCATTCTCCAACATGCTGTCCGACAAGCAGGTGCAGGAGTCTATGGAGAAATCCATGAGGAACAGCGAGAGATACAGACTGATGAAAGAAGCCGGATACAGCGAGAACGAAATCAGACAAGCCTTCAACACCAAGACGGAAATGACTGTGTTCAGCTACGACGGCGACATAGACACGACCATGACTCCAATGGACTCCATCAGATGGCAGAAATACTTCCTCAGATGCGCAATCCTGTCGATGGACCCACACAACGGACACGTGAAGGCGTATGTGGGCGGACCGAACTTCGCGAACTTCCAGTACGACATGGTGTCGAAGGGAAGAAGACAGGTCGGATCCACGATAAAGCCATATCTGTACACACTCGCCATGGAGGAAGGCATGACGCCTTGCGACGAGGTGGAGAACCGTCCTTACACACTGATAACAGACGCAGGAACAGAATGGTCGCCACGAAACGGCTCTAAGGCACGCTTAGGCGAGATGGTGACACTCAAATGGGGATTGGCGAATTCGAACAACTGGATTTCGGCATACCTGATGTCGCTCTTCACTCCGCAAGCACTGATAAAGCTGATGAGATCATTCGGCATCGAAGGTCAATTGGACCCAGTCGTGTCGCTCTGTCTCGGTCCGTGCGAGATAAAAGTGCTGGAGATGGTGGACGCATACACGACATTTGCCAACAAGGGAATCCGCGTAGAACCAATGTATGTAACAAGAATAGAGGACAACAACGGCAACGTCATAGCCTCATACACGCCAAGCATGAAGGAGATAATAAGCGAGAGCACCGCATACAAGATGCTCTACATGCTGAAAGCCGTTGTTGACCAAGGTACAGGTAGGCGTATCAGATTCAAGTACGGCATAACCGCAGAGATGGGTGGCAAGACTGGTACGACACAGAGAAACGCCGACGGATGGTTCATGGGAATAACTCCAAACCTCGTGAACGGCGTATGGGTCGGCGGCGAGGACCGAGGCATACACTTCGACAACATGGGCGACGGACAAGGTGCAGCCATGGCGCTGCCTATATGGGCTCTGTACATGAAAAAGGTATATGCCGACAAGAACCTCGGATACAGCCAGAGCGACAAGTTCTCAATACCAGCGAACTTCAGAGAGGTGAACGGCTGCCCTGTCGAGATAGACTCGGAATATTCTGAATATGAGTCTGTTGACGACTAAGCGCACACTCACAACCGTCATTATTTGCATTGTCACAGCAAGTCTTTTCGGACAGATAAACACAAAGCGACTGCTGGACAACGGCAGAAACGCCTTGCACTTCGAGGACTATGTGCTGTCGATGCAGTACTTCAACAAAGTGCTGAGCGTAAAGCCAAACTCCACAGAGGCGTATTTCCTGAGAGGCATCGCGAAACTTGAGCTTGAGGACTACTCCGGCGCGAAAGACGATTTCAGCAAAGCATTAGAATGCAACCCTTTCATGCCGGCGCTATATTACGCGAAAGGGTTCGCCATGAAAAGGCTCGGCGAATACGAAGACGCCGAGAAAGCCTTCACCAAAGCGCTTGAGTTCACCCCGGAGAACACGGAATACCTGATGAACAGAATCGAGGTGTACGAGCGGCAGAAAAAGTACGACAAGGCTCTCGACGACATCAACTTCCTGCTCTCCAAGAAATCCACACAAAGGCACAAGGCGTATGAGATGCTGTTTCTCGAAAAGACGCAAGTTCTGGTGGAGAAAGGCGACACCATAGGAGCCGACGCCGTGGCGAGCCAAGCCATAAGGGAGAATCCACGATACGCAGAATTCTACTCTGCCAAAGGCCTCGTGTCGTTGCTGCTGAAGAAGGACACGACAGCAAGAAGAATGTACGAGACAGCCGCCGAACTCGGTTCCAACAACATATCAACATACATAAACCTCGGACTGCTGAACTACCGCGCGAAGAAATACGAGAACGCGCTGAGCAACTACAGCAAAGCCTTAGAGATAGACCCTAACGACAGACAGGCGAGATTCAACCGCGCGATACTGAGGTGCGAAGTCGGCGACTG
>CAMHCZ010000149.1 GCA_946183755.1 uncultured bacterium
AGATAATGAGCAAGACCGAGAGCGACGTGCTGCGCGCCTTGTCAAAGAAAAGATGCGATGTTGACGACCTGATGGCCCTCATATCGCCAGCCGCCGAGCCTTATCTCGAAGTCATGGCGCGCTTGAGCCAGAAATACACGCTCGAGAGATTCGGCAAGACCATGCAGATGTTCATACCGATGTACATGACCAACTCGTGCACCAACTCATGCGTTTACTGCGGATTCCACGTAGCCAACAAGATGAAGCGCACCGTGCTGAATCTGGAGCAGATAGAGGAGGAGTACAAGGCGATAAAGAAGCTCTCTCCGTTCGACAACATCCTGCTGCTCACAGGCGAGAATCCAGCCGTGGCGGACACCGAGTACATCGCCAGAGCCATAGAACTGGCGCGCAACTACTTCGCCAACATCAAGATAGAAGTGATGCCGCTTTCGACTGAGGATTACGCCTACCTCACGACAAAGGGACTGAACGGCGTGATCTGCTTCCAGGAGACATACAACAAGGACCGCTACAAGGTCTATCATCCGAGAGGCATGAAGTCCAACTACGAATGGCGACTCAACGGCTACGACCGCATGGGACAGGCCGGGGTGCACTCCATAGGCATGGGCGCGCTCATCGGACTTGAGGACTGGAGAACCGAGGTCACAATGATGGCGCACCACCTGCGTTACCTCGAGAAGACCTACTGGAAGACGAAGTACAGCGTCAACTTCCCTCGTATGCGTCCGAGCGAGAACGGCGGATTCCAGCCAAATGTCATCATGTCCGACAGAGAGCTGGCGCAGGTGACGTTCGCGTTCCGCATCTTCGACCACGACGTGGACATAAGCTACTCGACACGCGAGCCGAAGGAGATACGCGACAACATGGCAACGCTGGGAGTGACCACCATGTCGGCCGAGAGCCACACCGAGCCGGGCGGATACAGCCATCCGCACTGCGCAGTGGAGCAGTTCGAGGTGAGCGACGCGCGCAAGGCCGTCGATGTGGCAGCCGACCTGAGGAAAATAGGCCGCGAGCCTGTCTGGAAGGACTGGGACGACGTGATGAACTGATTAGATTTTATAAACACAGAAGGGGCGCGCAACTGCGCCTCTTTCTATTGAAATATTCATACATTTGTATTCATGAGCAACAACGTAACCAAGGGAAGCATGGCTCAAGGGTGGAGCTGGATTCCGACATTGTACTTCGCAGAAGGTCTGCCTTATATTTTAGTCATGACAGTCTCTGTCATCATGTTCAAGAATCTCGGCATGTCGAACACCGACACAGCCCTCTACACGTCCTGGCTTTACCTGCCTTGGGTCATCAAGCCGTTCTGGAGCCCGTTCGTCGATCTGCTCGGCACAAAGCGCGTCTGGATTGTGGCTATGCAGCTGCTCATCGGCGCAGGACTCGCCGGTGTGGCGTTCTCGGTCTCGACCGACTACTGGGTCGCAGGCTCGCTCTCGTTCCTCTGGCTCATGGCATTCGCAAGCGCTACGCACGACATTTCGGCCGACGGATTCTACATGCTCGGACTGAGCAACGAGCAGCAGTCGTTCTTCGTAGGCATAAGGAACACGTTCTACCGTATCGCCATCGTCTTCGCGCAGGGCGTCTTGGTCATGGCGGCAGGATTCATGAGCAATCACTTCGGCGACGTGGCTTACGCATGGAGCCTGACGTTCTACATAGCCGCCGCGCTTCTCATAGCCCTCGCGCTATACCATTACTTCGTGCTGCCAAATCCGTCGGAGGACGTGAAGCGCAGTTTCAGTATGAAGCAGCTGGGCGAGCTGTTCAAAACGTTCTTCACACAGAAGGGCATACTTCTGAGCCTTGCGTTCATTCTGCTGTACAGGCTCGGTGAGTCGCAGCTCGCCAAGATAGCCTCGCCGTTCATGCTCGACCCTCTGGACAAGGGCGGTCTCGGACTGGCTACGGAGCAGGTCGGATTCGCTTACGGCACTGTCGGAGTTGTGTTCCTGCTGCTTGGCGGCGTGCTGGGCGGACTTGTTGTGGCTAAGCACGGACTCAAGCGCTGGCTCTGGCCTATGGTCGTGATGATGAACGTACCGAACCTCGTATATGTGTATTTCGCTTATTTCCAGCCGGAAAGCTTCGCCGTGGTCATCTCCGGCATATCGCTTGAGCAGTTCGGCTACGGATTCGGATTCACAGGTTTCATGCTTTACCTGATAAAGATAAGCCAGGGCGAGTTCAAAACAGCCCATTACGCCATCTGCACCGCTATCAGCAGTTCTTTATCTGGGTGTGCCTTTGCACGATACCAGGATTCATTTTGACATATTTCATAAGCAAAAGGATATAATCGCACATAAACAAAAAGGCTTTTCTGAATCTTTTTCCTTAATTTTGAAAGTTAATTACAATGGACAGCGTGAACAACGATTCTAAAGCGGAAGGCATAAGACAGACCGCCATCTTCGGACTGTTCTTTGGAGCGGCCATAGCCAGCCGTTTCCTGCTGGGACTCAGAACTGACACCGTGTCGATACTCGTGTCGTTCGTGGTTCTGTTCCTCATGTTCTGGGTAATCCCTTACTGGTTCGAGAAATACCGCGCCATACGCGAGTTCAAGACCTATAAGTTCAAAATCATACTCAAGTTCTGCCTCCTGCTGTTTTTTGTGGGAGCGGTCTCGTCGTCCCTCGTCAAGTATTACTACTTCGAATACATGAGACCAGCCATGTTCGCCGAGATAAACGACATGGTGATGGCAGAGATGAAGAACATGAACGCGTATCCCAAGGAAATGATAGACGAAGCAATGCTTTACGTCACGGCTGCCAATTACGCTATCGTGTCGGGCGTGTTCAACCTTCTGCTGGCGTTGCCTATGGCTCTTGTGGTTCGATTCAATTTCTGGCAGAGGGAAAAGATGCTAAAGCTCACAGGCAGAGGATAATAACAATAAGATATAAACACAAAAAACTCATAATATGGATATTTCTATAATAGTGCCGCTGTACAACGAAGACGAGTCTCTGAACGAGCTGTACAGCTGGATAGAGCGAGTGATGAACGAGAATAAGTTCTCATACGAGATACTGTTCATCAACGACGGCAGCACCGACAATTCATGGAACGTGATAGAGCAGCTCAAGGCGGCTCATCCTGAAATAGTGAAGGCCATCTGCTTCAGAAGAAACTACGGCAAGTCGCCGGCTCTCTTCTGCGGATTCGAGCGCGCGCAGGGCGATGTGGTCATCACAATGGACGCCGACCTTCAGGATTCGCCCGACGAGATACCTGAACTCTACCGCATGATAAAAGAGGACGGTTACGACCTTGTGTCAGGCTGGAAGAAGGTGCGCCACGACAACAAGATAATGAAGAACATCCCAAGCAAGCTGTATAACGCCACCGCACGCCACATCACAGGCATCAAGCTGCACGACATGAACTGCGGACTCAAAGCCTACAAGAACGAGGTGGTGAAGAACATCGAGGTGTACGGCGACATGCACCGCTATATCCCTTATCTGGCGAAAGAGGCGGGATTCTCGAAGATAGGAGAGAAGGCTGTGATACACCAGAAGAGAAAGTATGGTGTGTCTAAGTTCGGACTGAACCGCTTCGTGCACGGCTACCTCGACCTTCTGTCGTTGTGGTTCCTCCAGAAGTTCGGACGCAATCCAATGCACTTGTTCGGACTGCTCGGCTCAATAATGTTCTTCCTCGGACTGGTTGCCGTGATGGTGGTCGGCGGTGTCAAACTGAATGCCATCATCAACAACACTCCGGCTCCGTTGGTCACATCGTCGCCTTATTTCTACCTGGCGCTTACGACCATGATTCTCGGTGTGCAGCTCTTCGTCACAGGATTCCTCGGCGAGCTTGTATCGAGAAACGCCGCCGGCAGAAACGATTATAAAATAAGAAAAGAGATTTAAGAAAAATGGAAATCGTAGCATACATCGTAACATTAGCGCTGATTTGCGGACTTGTGGTCTTCATATTGCTGAGAATGCTCAAGACTATAGAGAGAACACAGAATCATCATCTGCGCAGCGAGGCCAGCAAACAGCTTACACCTGTAAGACTCCGTGCGTACGAGCGAATGGCGCTTTTCCTGGAAAGAATCAACCCCAATTCGCTGCTTATGCGTCAGAATCTCGGCGACAATGTCTCTGCAGCCACATTGCACAGAGAACTGCTCACTCAGATAAGACAAGAATGGGAGCATAACGCCGCCCAGCAGATATATGTGTCCGACGAAGCCTGGAACATGACTGTGAACGCCAAGGAAAGCATCATCGAACTGATAAACACTTCGGCGGCTGAACTCCAGCCAAACACTGTGGCTATGGGACTGGCGACTGTGATACTGAACACATACAACACCACAAAGCAGAATGAGGAGACAATGCTCGACAAAGCAATAGCCTCAATCAAAAAAGACATCGCTGCCTTTTGCTGATATGCCATGACAGAGATTACACTGCAAAATATAAGAATCTACGCTCATCACGGCTTCTTCAAGGAGGAGCAGGAAATCGTTCGCTCTCTCTCTGAGAATGTC
>CAMHCZ010000150.1 GCA_946183755.1 uncultured bacterium
CTGTTTCGTTGCTTTTTTATGGCATGTATGTCACCAAATGAGCGGTTCGGCAATGTAGCCGAAAATAAAGAATGCGCATATCACGAATATGTCCAGTATCGGATATTTCAGTTTCTCGCCTCGGCATTTCCAAGGCTCGTTCTGGTCGCAATAGATTTTTATATTTGTTTTTTGCGTGTCGCCGCTCAGTTTCACTCTGCCTTCATACAGAGTTCCGTTGAAGTAGTACTCCACGATGGCGAAATTGCTGACGAATGACGCCCTTCCGCCAGTAGGACGGAACTTGCTTGCCACGATTGGTGCAGACAATGCGTCCGAATACCTGTCTGTTATTCTTGCGTTTACTTCCACATAATTGCGTGATTCGATTCTCTGCCAGGCGAAGATTATGACACATGTGGCGAGAAGAGAACTGAAGGCGATTATTGCCCATCTCCGACTTTTTTTCGCAGCCTTGTCTTTTGCTTCGTCAAGGGTCTCGCCGTCGTCGCTGTTGTCGAAGAATTCGTCATCCAACTCTCCGTATATCTTTGACTTGCGTTTCTCGCGCCTTTTCTTTCGTACGACCGCTGTGCGTGATTTCTCTTCTTTGTTCTTTTTTGCCATATCTCTAATTCGTTTGTTTCTATTTGCCTTATTTCTGCCATGCAGTGGCACTCCAATTCTTCTTTTGCTTTTTTTGCTATGCAAGTTTATGAAAATTCCTTAAATGTAAAATAATCGATGCTTAAATCTAACGAATCAGCCAAATCTTGTGTAAAAATTACCACAAATATTTTCTTTTTGTGGAAAAGATGTCTTATGTTTGTGGTGTAAAAATCACACAAGACAATAATATGGAAGAAAAAATGTACACATATAAATATCCGCATCCGGCAGTGACAACGGACTGCGTGATATTCGGATTCGACGGGATGAGGCTGCAGGTGCTGCTCGTGGAGAGAGGGCTGGAGCCGTGCAAAGGCAAATGGGCTTTTCCGGGCGGCTTCGTCAAGATTGACGAGTCGTGCGAGGACGGCGCTCTGCGTGAACTGGAGGAGGAAACCGGGCTGACGGGCGCTTACATAGAGCAGTTTCACACTTTCAGCGCCCCGGACCGTGACCCGCGCGAGAGAGTCATAACTGTGGCGTATTATGCGCTTGTGAGGATTCAGGATGTAAAGGCCGGCGACGATGCGGCAAAGGCAGAGTGGTTCGCGCTTGATGATGTTCCGCAGCTGGCTTTCGACCATGAGAAGATACTGCGCATGGCACTGAAGCGCCTTCGCGAGCGCATACATTTCGAGCCCATTGGCTTTGAACTGCTGCCGGAGAAATTCACTATCAGGCAGCTCCAGAACCTTTACGAAGCGATACTTGACGTGCGTTTCGACCGTAGCAATTTCACCAAGAAAATGCTGCATTTCAACATATTGACGCAGCTGGAGGAAACGGTATGGCCCACACCGAAGCGCGAAGCCAAACTCTACAGCTTTAATAAAGAGAGTTACAACGAACTGAAACAGAAAGGATTCCGTCTGGAATTCTAATAAAACAGGAGGACATGACTATGAAAAATCTATTGCTTAGCGCAGCCATCGGCGACATTGCCGGCATGCCATACGAGTTCGGGGGCAGAACAAAGAACTACGATGCTGTGGATTTGCTTAATCCACAAAACGACTACACCGACGACACTGTCTGCACATTTGCCTGCGCCGAGGCGTTGCTTAATGGTTTGGACATGGCGCATAACTTGTGGAGCCGTTGCCGCGCCGACATTTACCGAGGCTTCGGCGGAATGTTTGCCCGCTGGTTAATGGCAAAGGAAGTACAACCGCCATACAATTCCTTTGGCAACGGCAGCGCAATGAGAGTGTCGGCGGCTGGGTTCATGGCGAAAAGCGAGGCGGAGTGCATAGACCTTGCGACACGCACAGCAGTGCCTACGCATGACCACCCCGAAGGTGTGAAAGGCGCTGTGACTACGGCTCTGGCGATATTTTATGGCATGAACGGCAAGGACAAGGACTACATCAGACAACATGTATTGGATGAATATTACCCGAACTGGTCAAGGCTGACTTATGATGACATCAAGCCCGGCTATAAGTTTGATGAAACTTGCCAGCAGACCATACCGGCGGCACTCATCTGCTTCTTGGAGAGCAGGGACTATGCGGACTGCCTGAAACTCGCCATAGCACTTGGCGGTGATGCCGACACGCTCGCTGCCATAGCCGGTCCGATGGCGTACGCATTTTACAAAACGATGCCCGAGGAACTGATAGCCAACGCAAAGGCGAAACTCCCGGAGTGGATGCTCAAGTTGAATGATGAGTTTGACGAGAGAGTGAATTCGTGACATTTTTAAAAGAATATCCGCCCCCAAGCGGTTTCTATTAAAAAAGCCATAACTTTGGCTGCAACAAGTTTTTAAAAACACGGAATGATGAAGAAAATGACATTTTTATTGAGCGTGATGATGTTTTTCATGGCTCAGGTTTATGCACAGAAAGAGAGCAAGACGCTGGTGGCTTATTTCTCGGCAACCGGCAACACACGCACAGCGGCCAAGGAGATAGCCAAGCAGAAAAAGGCGGTGCTGTGGGAGATTGAGCCGTCGGAGCATTACACAGCCGAAGACCTGAATTGGCGCAACAAGCAGTCGCGCACGTCGAAGGAGATGAGCGACGCGGAGGCTCGTCCGTCCATCAAACAGTGCACCAACATAATGCCTTACGACACTATTTACGTGGGATCTGTCCGCGCATCATCAACTCGTGGATAGACAACAACCTTGAGCAGCTGGAGAGCAAGACGCTGATACCTTTCGCAACAAGCGGCAGCAGCGGCATCGACGGCGCTGTGAACTATCTGAAGAAGACTTATCCGACTCTGACTTGGCAGAAAGGCATACTGAAGAAGTAACATGATACTATATTTCTCTGGCACAGGTAATTGCCTTGCTACGGCACGGCAGATAGCCGAGCGCACTGGCGACCGTGTGATGCCGCTGTGCGATGCTCTGAAGTCCGACCTCATGGACGAGAAGCGCATAGGCTTCGTCTATCCCTGCTACAACGGCAATGCACCCAAGATTGTGCCAAGGCTCGTGGAGCAGCTGGAACTGCCTGTTGGGGCGTATTGCTTCATCGTGATACCATGCGGAGCGCTGGCAGGCAACAGTGTATGGACCGTCAACCGCATACTCAGAAAGAAGGGCGTAAGGCTGAACTATTGCCACAAGATACGCGTGCCGGACAACAGCGCGCTGGCTTTCGGACGCAATCCCAACAAGCAGACGTGGAAGTTCAAGAAGTACGCCTCGCGTCTGGAGCGCATCAAGAGCGACATAGCCAATGGCGTGGACGCACGGCACTTCGGCAGCTACGACCTGCTGGCGGCGGTGCAGTCGCTTTTCGACAAGTCGGTGTTCAATGCTCTGCGCCCTAAGGTCAATGCCGAAAAGTGCATCGGATGCGGCGTTTGCGCCGAGGTCTGTCCTGTGGGCAACATAACAATGGACAGCGGCAAGGCGCATTGCGGCGAGAGGTGCGAGTCGTGTCTTGCGTGCGTGCATTTCTGTCAGCATCAGGCGGTGGAGCTCGGCGGCAAAGCGACATCAAAGGAGCGGCAGTACCATCATCCAGCCGTCAGACTAAAGGATATGATTTTCTAATCAAAAAACAGATAGACAATGGCAAGCAACGCTGACTTTGTGCAATACATAGCCGACCAGTGCTCGGGCGCAGGCGAGATTGTCGTCAGGAAGATGTTCGGCGACTACGGCATTTACTGCGACGGCAAAATCTTCGGACTCATCTGCGACAACGGCTTCTACCTGAAACCGACCGACGCAGTCCGTCCTATGCTGCGTGAGGTGGCTCTCCGTCCGCCCTACGACGGCGCCAAGGACTATTTCTACATAACCGACATCGACGACCGCGACTACCTCTCGGCACTCGTGCGCGAGACGTGCAAGGCGCTGCCGGAGCCGCGTCCGAAGAAGAAAAAGTAGGGCATGGCGATGACGAGCGAAAGGATAAGAGCCGTGCGTGGCGAGGCGGATGCGCAAGCCGTGTGCGCCGACATCAGGCGCAGTGGCGCATTCGTGGAGTTCGCCAGTCGGTTCATGCGCGACGACGACCGTAAAGTGGCGCGCAATGCCTTGTGGATATTGACCAAAGCCACCGACGACGAACTGTCCGTTCTTCAGTCCATGCTCGACGAATTCATCGGATTGGCGATGCAGACGCCGGATTCATCCGTCAGACGACTGTCGCTCAACGTGATAGAGCGACTTGAAATAAGCAAGGACACGTTGCGCACCGACTTCCTGGATTTTTGTCTGGAGCGCATGACCGCAGTCGATGAGCTGCCCGGCGCGCAGTCGCTCTGCATGAAGCTCGCGTACCGTATGTGCCGTTTCTATCCCGAACTCGAGGGCGAACTCATGCGCACCCTTCAATCCATGGAGATAAGCTACTACAAACCTGCCGTCCGCAGTGTCAGAAGCAGGATAATGAGTGGGAAGATGAGGTAGAGATGCCCGG
>CAMHCZ010000151.1 GCA_946183755.1 uncultured bacterium
GTAGTCATACTTTGCTTTGGCGTCCGCCTTGCGCTTCTGGTTGTTGATGTAAGCCTTCTCCTCTGCCTCAGCCTGCTTTGAGAAGTCAGGTCTGTCCTCAGTCTTGTCCAAGCGAATGTTCTGGCTGTCGTAGATTGCCTCGAGGTCACGCGCCTTCTTCTCGTCCTCGGACTCCTTGTACATTTCTATAGGCTTGTCCTCGTTCTCGAACTTGCCGCCTTCGATTCTCTTATAAACTGTGCCTGGCATTGTCGAAATAGCCTTTTCAGAAGATTCCTTCTTCTCGGTCGCTCCTACAGTCGCTATCTTCTTTGTGCCAGCGTCCTTAGTCTTTGAGTTTGCCGATGCTGACGCAGAAAACGATGCCTTTTCGTCCTTGGCTGCGCTCTTCGCCTTGGCGTCGTCGCCCGAGCCTGACGAATACTTGCCCTTAGTCTGCTTTACGTTCTTAGCCTTGCCGAAGTTAGGGATGTAAATCTCTGTACGACGGTTCTGGCGGTGCTGCTCCTCGGTACATTCGATGCCGTTAGCGCACTCGTTGAGCAGTCTTGTCTCGCCATAGCCCTTGCCCTTGATTCTGCTTGCGCTTATACCCTTGGAAACGATATACTTAACAGCAGACTGCGCACGGTCTTCAGAGAGCTTCAGGTTGTAGCTGTCGGAGCCGCGGCTGTCGGTGTGGCTTGAAAGCTCGACTGTAAGGTCAGGATTAGCTTCAAGGAACGCGACAACCTTGTCAAGCTCGTTGGCTGACTCTGGCAGTATGTCGGACTTGTCGTAATCGTAGTATATGTTACGCAGGATTATGTGCTTTCCTGCTGCAATGTCAAGACTGATTGTGTCGTTGTTTCTCTTGTTGTAATAATCAAAGCCCTTCTGACGTGGCATGTAACCGAACGCCTCAACACTGACATCGCCTCTTGTCTTGAGCGGCATTGGCACAACCACATCGCCGTTCTCGTCGGTAGTGTAAGTAGCGCCGTTGTAGCGTACCGAAGCGTTAGCCACAGGCTCGCCGTTGCTTGAGTTGATGACTGTGAATGCCATGCCCGAACCTCTTGCACCGCCGTAGTTGAAGTTGCCGTTAGCTCCGTTGGCACCGTTTCCGAACGAGCCGTCGCCGCTGGCCGAACCGTTCTTGCTCTTGTCGTCGGCAGCATTCTTGCCGGCCTCAGTTGGGTTCTTTGTATCTACATAGATAAACTTATAGAGGTCGTCGCCGCCCCTGCCCTCGGCACGGTTGGAAGTGAAATATCCGTTAGTGTGCTTGCTGTTGAAGATGAAGCCGTAGTCGTCGGAAATCGAATTGATTGGCGAGCCGAGATTTCTCACTTCGTATGAGCATGTGCATGAATCCTTCATCTCTGCCTCGTAGATGTCCAGACCGCCAAGTCCGTTGTGACCGTCTGACGAGAAGTAAAGGAATCCTGTCGTTCCGTCGAAGAACGGGAACATCTCGTTGCCTTCGGTGTTGATCTTGTCGCCGAGGTTCTCAGGCTTGCTCCACCTGTCCTTGCCCACCTTGCGGCTCACATAGATGTCAGTACCTCCGTATCCGCCCGGCATATCGCTGACAAAGTACATCACGTTGCCCTGCTTGTTGAGCGCAGGCTGAGCCACACTGTAGCCGAACTGCGAGTCGTTCCACGTGAATGCGTCAGGCGCAAGCCATGCTTTCTGCTTCACGCTTGTCATGTAAATATCCTGATGGAACTTGCCGTCCTTGTCCACGTTCTTGTAGTCGATGCTTGTCACAGCCACCATCTTGCCGTTCTTGGCGAATGAGAACGCTCCGTTGAGGAGTTTCTTGTCCCAACCGTCAGCCTTGAAGTTCTTCACTCCGGAGAGTTCAACATCAGGCTCGGAAGTGGCCTCCTTCACTTTGCATTTTGTCGCCTTGCCCTCGGCGTATCTCGAGTTCAAGAACGCCACCTGCTTCTTCACATAGTACGATGGCATCAGGTAGTTCTGTATATCATTGATTTCAAGCACGCTGGCTCTGTACTGGTCGCTTGGCTGCTTGAGTTTCTTGTAGAGATTCACATTCTCGAAGTAGTGCTTCACACGCAGGTCGTTTGGAGCCTTCTCACGCATACGGCGCATGTAAGGAAGCGTCTCCTCGTGCTTGCCTACGCCCTTGAGCGCGAGCACATAGTTGTAAAGGTCGGTGACCGTTGGCTCTGCTGTGTTTATGAAATAAGAATACGCCTTCTCCGCGTTCTCGTAGTCATTCATGTCGCGATACCACTCTGCCAGCGCTCTCCATTGCGCCACAGAATTAGATTCGTCAGTGATGTCGGCAGGAGCCTTTCCTACATTTCTCTGATAGAAATAATGATCCGCCTTTTGCGTATGCGTGATTTTCTGACCATTAGCTCCGAACTCCTCCTGCGCCAGTGCTGACGTAGCTGTCATCATGGACAAGAGAGCTATTGAGACTCTGATAAAGTGCTTGTTCATATATGATTTATTATTATCGTTCCTTAAAAAACTTCGTCTGTATAATCCGACAAAGAATAACAAAAGTAATACTATTGCCAG
The DNA here is from genome assembly GCA_946183755.1 of uncultured bacterium. Taxonomy (GTDB): domain Bacteria; phylum Bacteroidota; class Bacteroidia; order Bacteroidales; family Paludibacteraceae; genus UBA4363. Next base: position 2,542 of record CAMHCZ010000151.1, read on the forward strand.
CAAAATGCAAACATCAAAGGCATACAAATATTTACTTGACAATAAAATAACGCATTTTTAATGTGTTTATTATCTTTGCTGACGCACTGCAAGCCGAACAAAATGAAAAAAGACGACAGATACAAAGCGATACTCAACTGGTTCAAAACCAACATGAACGAAGCGGAAAGCGAACTTAACTTCAGCAATAACTTCGAACTGCTTATGGCTGTGATGCTGTCGGCTCAGTGCACCGACAAAAGAGTGAACATGGTCACGCCGGCACTGTTCAAGGCGTACCCTGACGCGAAGACCATGAGCGCTGCCACTGTCGATGACGTAAAGCGCTACATCTCGTCGATAAGCTACCCCAACAGCAAGGCCAAGCACCTTGTGGCTATGGCGCAGAAACTCGTGACGGACTTCGACGGCGAGGTACCGAGCGAGATTGAGGCCCTGACATCGCTGCCTGGCGTGGGCAGAAAGACAGCCAACGTCATGGAAGCCGTGGCGTTCGGCAAGGCCGCTATGCCTGTGGACACGCACGTTTTCAGAGTTTCCAACCGTCTCGGACTAGTCAAAACCACCACTCCGCTCGCCACAGAGAAGGAACTGACCAAGCACATTCCGGAAGACATTCTCAGCAAGGCGCACCACTGGCTGCTGTTGCATGGCCGCTATGTCTGCACATCGCGTGCCCCTAAGTGCGACAAATGCGGACTGAAAGCGTTTTGCAAAGAGATGGAAGGGAAAGGGGAATAATTCACCAACCTCGTTTTCTACAAACATCCATGGCATCTTGATGTCCTTTCTTTGCAGCCTCCTCCATCCAAAATCTTGCTAATGACATATCTTTAGGAACACCAATTCCTTCTTGATAAGCAAGTCCCAAACCATACTGAGCATCTGCATCACCCTGACTCGCCGCCTTGCGAATCCAATAAACAGCAGTTTTATAATCTTGAGGAACACCTGTGCCATTAAGATAACATTTTCCTAAATTAATCTGAGCCATAGCATTACCTTGTTCTGCCGCCTTGCGATACCAATAAACCGCTGTACTATAATCCTGAGGAACACCAGCGCCACGATCATAACAAAATCCTAAATTACACTGAGACGAAGCAACACCTTGTTCTGCCGCTTTGCGATACCAATAAGCTGCCGTACCATAATTCTGAGAAACTCCTTTTCCTTCTTGAAAACACACCCCTAATCTATGTTGAGCATCTAGATTACCTTTCTCTGCCGCCTTGCGGTACCAATAAACTGCCGTACTATAATTCTGAGAAACACCATTTCCTAAATCATAAGAACGTCCCAAATTGTACTGAGCATAAGCATCACCCTGCTCTGCCGCCTTGCGAAACCAATAAACAGCAGTACTATAATTCTGAGGAACACCATTCCCTTCTGCATAGCAAAGTCCTAAATTACACTGAGCAAAAGCATTGCCCCTATTGGCAGCATCGACATAATCACTCGCTGTTTGAGCAAACTGCGTCAGAGACATGACGCAAAAAGACAATAAAACAAATATCCTTCTCATAGTTTTCCCTGTTTATATTTCCGACAGGTTCCCAACTGAAGGATAAAAGAATTTAATGATAAATAAAGACAAAAAAAGACGTGGGAACTACCAGCTGTCTGTCCCACGAACTGAGGCTCTAGCATTGCCCATTGAAGTTGAACAGACAACGTTAGAGCCCACGCCGATATGATACTCAACCATAAAGACATGTACAAACATGAATATTGCGCTTTCAAGCACAATTCACATACAAGCCTCTATGGGATGTAATCACACCTCTGGACATCTACCGTTGCTATGTTCTGACTTCAATATTGGTAATTTGCTAGATTCCAGTTCGTCAAGAACAAAGCGTCAAGTAAACGCCT
>CAMHCZ010000152.1 GCA_946183755.1 uncultured bacterium
TCCAAGATCGTCCGTTGTACACCAGCGAATCCTGCTGTCCATTCTGCTTACTTCCCCAATGCCCCAGTATGCCGTGATTATGCCTCGGCATCTCTGCCTCCGTCAGCTGGTGCATGACCTCACCGCCGTAGCCGCCGAGGTGGTTGAACAAGTCGGAGCCTTGTGTGTTGTCGGTGTCACGTCCCACAGGCATACGGCTGCGGAAGTCGGGCACCTGGAACATGCCCTCACGCGGGGTGTCCTTCTGGTAGATGTTGGCGAGTTGTTGCGCCAAGAGCGGATATTCCAATTCGGAATAAAAGTTGCCGTCGCACAGGAGGTAGTTTGGCGGCGCCTGAGTCCCTGCCCACATGATGACTGACCCTATAGGCAGCGGCTCGAGCGTCGGTATTTTCGCTTCCACTTCACTCATGCGCGTGTGCAGTCCCTGCAGAGTCATCGAGGCGGCGTCCAGATGGCGGAAGTCGGCGTAGTTGAGACTTACGCTGCCCGTTCCCCACTCGAGGTGGCGCTCGGTGTAGGCGTTCATTATCGTCTGACCAGCTACGGTCACGCTCACCGGCTGCTCGACGAGGTGGAGCGTAGCCGACGGGGTGCCGCCTTTGACGGGCAGCACCTCGCCGTCCGGGAAGTCGCTGTTGCGCTGCGGGTCGTACCAGAAGACCAGTCCGGCATCGCCTTCCTGGGCGCATCCTGAAAGCACACAGGCGCATCCGCTCATGCGTCCGAGAGCGTGCAGCAGTGCGAGGTTGCCCTGCAGGGCGGCGAGTCCCTCGGTGTCGAGCGGAAAAGCGCCGTTGAGGTTGGCGGTGAGAAAATTCGCGATTGTATGTTCTTGTTCCATGGTAGTATTGTGTTTTAATTAGACATTATCAAAGGAGTCCTGCCCACCAGACGGTGGTTGTCAACAAAGAAAGTCAGGGCGGAGAGCTTGGCAGCGTCGGCGTACACCTCGGCTGGCACTTTCACGATGAAGCCCGTGCCGCCCGACGTCATGCCCCGGCGGTACGCCCACGAGACGAGGCTTGAGCCGCGAGCGTAGGTGTCTGTCCTGTCGTATGCGCCTCGGCGATAGACCATGAGCGGCTGTCCTGTGACGCCGTCGGTGATCTCGATGCGTCGCTGTTCCTCGTCCCAGCGGTCGTTGAGCGCGCTGCGCAGGATGCACACCTGCCCCGTGACACGGAGGTCGGCGAGGCGGTCGGAGCGGAAGAGCGCGAACGACGTCTGCACGGCCGAGAAGGCGGAAGCCATGACGGACACGAAGCCCGAGAGCGTCTCCTTGCGCAGGCACACCGGCAGCAGCATGACCGAGAGGCGTCGGTAGTTGATGTTGTAGAACTTGTCACTGTGCATAAGGCTGTGCGTTTACGGTTATGTCGTTGTCGGTTATGTTGTAGTAGCCGTACTGCGGCACGTCCTGGACGCTAATGACCGCTTCGCCGGCAGTGGCTGTCACGAGCTCCGCTATCTTCACACCGTCCACTGCCTGCACCGCGTCGATGAGCGACATGTTGGTGTACAGGCCGTTGAACGGCAGTGTGGTGACGTAGCCCTTGATGGCGGCGCGCACGGCTGCCGTTATCGCCTCGGCTGTCATGGCAGGGTCGTAGAAGATGGTCAGCGTGCAGGCGAACGCCGCGCCCTCACCCGAGATGACGAGCAGCCTCACGCCCGCGTCCTTCACCTCGTCCATGTAGCCTTGCAGGGCTGTGCGCTCGTCGCTGTCGAGGGGCTGACGAGCGCCCTCGTCGCCCTTGGCTGCCTTGACGATGACCTCGCCGTCCTTCTCCACGACGGCGGCGTACTTCACCACCTGCGCCTGCGCGATCTGGTCGTCGGTCATGCCTGTGGTGTCGTAGGTGTCGGAGCCTTCTGGCAGCGTCTTGTTCATCATGAACTGGCGCGCCTTCTCCTGGTACCATCGTGCCGAGTGCGGACGCAGTTTCTCAACCGTCTCTCGCACGTCGGCCTTGAATGCGTCCATCAGCACCTCGACGCTGTGGGCGCAGAAGGCGCAGATGTAGAGCAGGAGCCTCCATATAGCCGTCTTGCTTGTTGATGTCAGCCGCTCGCGCAGTGTCTCGTCCTGCTCCTTGGCGGCGAGCAGCTGCTGCATTATCTGTTCTGTTGTCCTTGCCATTGTTTTTTGTTGTTTTATTATTTTTCGGCACTTCGACTACGCTCAGTGACCGATAGATACGATGAAATCAATCTCAATGCCCATGTAGTTGATGCCGCCTCTGATGAAGGATTCGTCCGCGGCAGACACGGCTGTCGCTGGCACAGCCCCCTTGAGCCGCATCTCGTCGGTGACTCGGTTGTCGGCGCGCAGTTCCTCGTCGATGGCGACGACGTCGCCCGGGGAGAGCGTGTCGGTCAGCGCCATGTCGTTGTCGGCAGCCACCTGCATGGCCAGCTCCATGGTGCCGAGTTCCTGGACCACGATGTCCGGCAGTCCTTGACCTGCCATCACTGTTGTCTTGCGTTTACTCATAGTCAGCCTCCACTTCTATGTTTGCTGCCGACGAGGCAATGCGGCGCACTCTGGCTCCGTCCCTTGTCAGTTGTGTCTGTATCTCGCCGGAGAGCATGTTGCTGTCGTGCTGTTCGAGATAGCCGACGACGCCCACGCCTGTGAGCGGGTTCTCCTTCCACTCGCCCTTGCTTGTGTTCATGAGCAGGCGTATGCTCTGCTCACCGCTGTCGCCTGTGGCAAAGTCGCCTGCGGCGGTCATTATGTCATTGCTGCTGTCGGTCAGGATGTCTTCCATTGTTGTCCGGTTTTGTGGCAAAGGTCGCTGTCGCTGAACGGAATAAAAAAAAGAGCGTCAAAAGTTGACACTCTTTTTAATCTCAGGCTTTTAACGCCTGTCCGAACACTGTTTAATCAGTGTTTAATCTTGTCATTGGCGAAGTCCGTCAGGTTAGGCTGAGGGGTTTGCGGCGTGAACGTAATACCTAACGGTGCGCCATTGCCGGCAACTGGGGTAGCGGAAAGCAGCGATGTAAGATTCTGCAGGTCGGCATAGACCTTTGACATCCACTCCACGACCTTGTCAGTCTTCGCCATGCCCACGGTTCCGTCGTTTATCACTATGCCGTCGGCGTTTATCGTCACCGTCGTGTCGCCAGCCTTGACCTCTATGGTCTCCACCTCGTCGGTGTGGACGATCATCCAGCCGTCGTTTTCCTCGATGCGCACGGCCAGAGCCATAGCCCCTTCCTTCGGTGTCACGAGGAGTCCGGCAGAACCGCCGGTGACTGGCTGCAGGCGCACGCCGTAGTACGCCACATCCTCGTGTGTCAGCGTGCAGGTGCGCTCCGTGGCGTCCACCTCGCTCACTGTGCCTATCATCGTTGCCACGCCCTGGGCGGTGAAGTCCCTGAGCGCCTGTCTTATGTCTTCAGTCTTAATCGCCATAGTATCTCAGTATTAGTTTCTGACTGCCTCCGCTCTCGCCGAACTCGCCGTCGATGGCGGCCACGAAGAAACGTCCGTTGCGCTCCGGATAGCGCTGGTCTATCACCTCGACCACCTCGCCCAGCTCCAGCTGCGGCTCGAGGAAACAGGTGACGTCAGCCTGCTTTAGGCTCTTGGCGTTCTCTTCGTCCTGCAGGCGCTTCTTCAGAGCCTCCTTGTATCTGTCGCTCAGGGTATCCTTTATCTTGAATTCCTTCTTAGAGTCAGCTTTCACCACCGTGCCCGACGGCTTGGTCTTGGTGGTCTTGCCCTTGTCGTCGGTAGTCTTCAGCACAATGTTGACCACCTCGGCGAGCGGCTGGTTCTTCACCTCGCCGCTCTTCACGTTCCAGCCTATGCGCAGCTTCTTCACCTGTGTCGCCGTCCTGTCCGGGAAGTATGACGGTCCGCAGTACAGATCCTTGCCCTTGAAGTAAGCCACGCACTGGTAGTTGTTTTTCAGCATCTCAAACACCTTGTCCATCGAGGCGTTCTGCAAACTCACCGCCCCGAGCTGTTCGTCTGGTATGCTTTTTGATAGTGTTATGTCGGTGCCGGATGTCAGATACTCAAGCAGTTCCTTCAGGTTTACGGATTTCCAACTATGCTCTCTTATCTTTCTTTTTATCAAGTGATAATACCCCTCGCACTGGAGAACGAGCCGCTCGCTGTAGTTGACAGCCGCCACGAAGCCGATGAAGCGCACCGAGTTGTTGTCGTTGTAACCCAACGACACGCTCACGGGGTCATCCACTTTGATAAGGCACTCCCTGCTGCTTTGGTTTGGTCCAGTGGTGTAAAGGTAGGGATGGAGAGGCAGGGTGATTTCGCACGTGTCGCACAAGTTTTCGACCGACCTTTTCCACTTGACGGAGTAAGGTCTGACACGCAGACGGCGACCATCCTGCAGGGTGATTATAATATAACTTGTCAGA
>CAMHCZ010000153.1 GCA_946183755.1 uncultured bacterium
GGCTTATATCCCATCCGAGCTGTCTTCGTCGATACGCTCGAACTTCTCGGACTTCGCCTTCTGGCAGCCGAGCCTGAGGACAGATGCCGAAGGCAAGGCTTCGTTCTCGGTCACATTCCCCGACGATGTCACACGCTGGAAAACTTACTTCCTCGGCTTGGAGTCCAACAAATATTCAGCCGTGGCGGAAGGCGACGTCTTGGCGTACAAGCCGCTCATGGCACAGCTTTCAGTGCCTCGTTTCCTTGTCCAGGGCGACACGGTTTCGGTCATCGGCACAGTCCGTTCTGTAGGCTCGTCGGCTGAGAGTCTGTCGTTGTCATTCGCGGTTGACAGCGTGAACGTGGCATCGCGCAACGTGAACCTCCGTCCTCGCACCGGTCATGTCGATTCGGTGAGGGTGGTGGCTCCGGTTTCGGCTGACACACTGACCGCATCATTCCGTCTGGACCGCTCGTCCGACGGCTACTACGACGGCGAGCGCAAAGCCATTCCGCTCTTACGCAAGGGCATGGCAAAGACCGAAGGACAGTTCGCTGTGCTGTCGTCGGACACAGCAATAAGCATAAGCCTGCCTCAGGGAATGTCCGAGTTGACGCTCATGTCCAGCGAGTTGCCTGTTTTGCAGAAAGAGCTTGATAACTTGAGCCAAAGCGCCTACATGTGCAATGAGCAGCTGGCATCCAAGCTTTACGCGTATTTATTGAAGGACCAGCTGTGCCGCAAGCAGGATGTCCGTTTCCGCGACAAGAAGAGCGTCCGCAGAATTATCAAGGCTCTTTGGGAGAATCAGAACGCCGAAGGTGGCTGGGGCTGGTGGAACGTTTCCGCTACCGAACTGTGGATTACGTCGCACGTCATGGGCGCATTGGAACTCGCTCGCTCGCTGGGCTACAGCGTGCCGCTCCGTGTCTCGCGTGAGGATATGTCGGAGCGTCTGTCCATGGAGATGACCTACGACTATGCGCCGTCTAAACTGCTCCAGCTTGCGTTGCTGTCGCACAGCATCGACCCGGGCAGGAATTATGCTTCGGTGATAAGCGCCATCGACGCAAAGATAGCCAGAAGAGACGCCGACGGTCGTCCGGTCTATCCGTTCTCCACCCAGGAGCTTTTCCAGCTGACACGCCTCAAGCAGCAGTGCTCGCAGCCTTACTCGCTGTCTGCGCTTTCGCCGTTCATGGCTAAGACATCCGCCGGCAACTTGTATTTCACATCATACACCGACAGGGAGTCGCTTTCTCGCGTGCCATACAGCAACGACGTGGCGCTCTCGCTCGTCGGCTACGACATACTCTCGTCGGCTTCGGACTCGCGTGCAGTCAAGGTGCGCAACGGCTTCTATGAGCGTCTCGGCGCCGAGGGATGGGGCAACACCTACCTCTCTGCCGGAGTGCTCAGTCACCTTGTGGCGTCGTTGCAGCCCGACGATTCCTATGCCGTGGTCAACGTGAGCGGCGACGTCAAGGCGCGTGTCGATTCGTTCCCGTATATAATGCCGGTCAGCGGCAAGAGCATAACGCTGACGAAGAAAGGCAAGGCTCCGGTATTCGTGTCGGTTGTCAAGTCGTCGTGGGTTGCTAATCCTAAGGCGGACGGCACATACGCAGCGGTTTCTACAGAAGTGCCGGCGCTTGTGGTCGGCAAGCCGGCTGCGCTTACAGTCAGTGTGGATATGAAGGCATCGGCGGAATATGTCCGCATCGAGGTGCCGATACCAGCCGGCTGTTCCTATGAGGACGACAGCAAGCAGTGGTCGGCAGGCGAGTCGTATCGCGAGTGCCATAAGGACAAGGTCGTGATATATTGCCGCTCGCTCTCGCAAGGCACGCATAAGTTCACCATTCCGGTGATGCCTCGTTTCCGTGGCTCATACACAATGAACCCGGCACGCATGGATCTGATGTATTTCCCTGCGATTTCAGCCAATAGCGCTATGCAGAGGGTGGTGATTAGATAATATTTACAGAGAAGGCTTTTGTTTTTATTATGTAATTTTGCAACTCGTCAATTACGTATTTATTAACTCTATAATTAACTACAAAACAAAAAAACATGAAACAGACAATTAAGGTATTAACAATGGCGGCAGCTGCGATGTTTGCATTAAGCGTTGCTGCTGATGCGCAAATCAGTGTCAATGGTGTGAACATCAAGTTGGGCAAGAAAAAGAGTGCCGACAACACAGAAGCTAAGGCTGCGGTAACTGCTGCTAAGGTTGCTACAACGGCGGTTTCTAAGACTTCCGCAACTCAAGCTAATCCCGCAACTCAAGCTAATTCTGCTGCTCCAGCAGCACCTGCTGCAAAGCCTTCGGTGGAAATGGCGACATTCAGTGGCGAAAAATTCACCGTTCAGCATCCGAAGGAATATGTTGGCATAGTGGACGACTGGTTCCCTAATGTGGTGAACGAGTGGAAGAAAGACGACAAGCACATGCTCACTGTATGGCCAGAAGAGTTCGGTGAGACAGACGTAGAGGAACTGAAGGACTGGGGACGCATCATGAAAGAGGATTTTCAAGACAAGCCAGAGGGCTGGAAGGTGGATGAGCCAGTTGTCAAAGGTAATATTTTGACAATCCGCATGGTGGCTGGTGACGTCGTTCAATACTATTACACCATAGTGCCAGAAGGTAGATACAACTTCACAGGCAGAATGAGTTTCCTCGTTAGCGAAGAGGCAAACTATAAGCCAATCTTCGATGCGGTTTTGGCATCTATCAAGAAGAAGTAAAAACCGGATAAACGTTCTTAACCATGAAAAAGAGTCTTTTTATAGCTTTTCTTGCGGTTGTTTCTGTTTGCGTTAACGCGAAAGATAAATGGGAGTATCAATCCAATTTCTCAGAAGGAAGAGCCTGCGTGAAAGATTCCAAAGGCAAGTGGGGCTATATCGACGAGAGCGGTAAGGTGATCAGCCCATGCCAATGGCGAAGCGTTCGCTACTATCAAGAGGGATTGGGGTGTGTCATGAATGCTGAAGAAAAGTACGGATACGTTGATTTGGACGGTAATATGGTTATTCCTTGCCAGTTCTTTTATGGTGATTGGTTCTCAGAGGGACTGGCTGCTGTGGCCATCATCGCTGACTATTCCATTAAATATGGCTTCATCGACAAGACTGGAAAGATAGTCATACCTTGCCAATGGGAAAACGCCTATTCATTCGAGAAAGGTGTGGCCAAGGTGCAAGTCAAGCTTGATGACGGCACACGTGTCTGGAAGAAAATCGACAAGACAGGCAAGTATGTTGAGTAATAAAAACAGTCAAGGGGAACGAAAAGTTCCCCTTGACTGTTTTTAATAAATCTCTGTTACTCCTATTTCTTAATGCCGGAACGGTCGGTTTCCCATTTGTTATTGTGATGTTTGTTGCAGGGTGTTTTTCCTGCATTGTTCTCATCACTTATTTCACTAGTTTCTTCTTGCCCTCGCTTATTTTTATCAGGTAGCAGCCGCCGTTATGCTTGCCGCCGTTGTCCTTGCCTTGCCACTTGATGTTGCTCTGTATGCCTTCGGTTTCGCCAGAGAGGCTCATCATTATGTCGCGTCCTATTAGGTCGAATCGTGGTGTTCTGGTCTTTGGGTGTCCGAAGTGCTGGTTGAACTGTGTGTTGTAGCCGTAGAAACGCTTGTCGTTCAGTACCTTGAACTGTGAGTAGTAATACGTTTCAGGAGCGGTGAACAGCTCGTTGCTCCAGCTTTCGTAGCCCAGCACGCTCACCTTCAATCCTTCGTTGTTCCATGCGCTTATCTGGCTCAGAGGGTCTTTCACGAGGTCTTTCTCCTCGGTCGCCAGCACTATGACGTTCTCCTTGCTGTCGGAAAGCGTGTTCTTCACCGAGCTCCATGTGCTTTGGTTGAACTTTATTCTCTTGTATGGCGCACCGTTCTTTCGTGTCGCCACGGTCTCTAAGTATTTCGCGAACTCGCTTCCTTCGTCCTCAATGTTGTTGTTGAAGTCCACGACCAAGACGTTCTTTCCTTTGAACTCATTTACGCATTTTTCTGCTGCGTCGGTGAACAGCGCGCCTTCCTTGCCGTTGAACTGGTAGATGTACTTGTTGTTGGCTGTTCCCGTCACCTTGTTGGTGAATGGTATTATGACAGGGATTTTCTTCTCGCTGGCGTATTTTGTCACGGCGATGGTGCTGCTGGCCGAGCTGATCCTGAGCAAGTTTGAATACCGCTTTGTGCGCAAGGTGGAGGACGTCAACCTCTACGTCGAGTATAAGCACTCCGTCTGCAT
>CAMHCZ010000154.1 GCA_946183755.1 uncultured bacterium
AGCAAAAGCAAGCATTTAAGATCTTGTTCATGTTTTTTTTTTGTTTTAATTGTCTTTGTTTATGTTGTCTGTGTTTGTATCCTCGTCTTTCCCTTCCTTCACATACAGCGGAGTGCCGCAGTGGCGGCAGTAGTTGTCGTCCTTGGTGTGGTCGGTGGTGTGGCAGTTGGGGCACTCTATCACTTTCTTGCCGTTCACTGTCTTGAACATCGCCACGGACACTATGCCCGTAGGCACGGCTATTATGGTGTAACCCAGCAGCATGACGATGCCCGATAGCAGCTTGCCTATGCCGGTCACTGGCGTTATGTCGCCGTAGCCCACAGTCGTGAGCGTCACTATCGCCCAGTAGATGCTGTTAGGGATGTTCTTGAACTCCGAGCCCGGCACGTCGCCTTCCACCATGTACATTATCGTGCCTATGGCTATGGTGAGTATGAACACGAAGGAGAAGAACACGAAAAGCTTCCTGCCCGACGCGATGATGCTCTCCACGAGTTGCTGACCTTCCTTCAGGAAACTGAACAGCTTGAACACACGGAACACTCTTATCAGTCGGAAGGCTCTGAGTATTATGAGATACTGCGCCGACGTGATGAAGAACATCAGATACAGCGGCAGTGTGGCGAGCAGGTCAACGATGCCGAAGAACGAGAACGCGTACTTCTTGGGGTCGTTGGAGCAGTACAGGCGCAGCAGATACTCAGCGGTGAAGAACAGCGTCGTCACCCATTCCATGACGAAGAACAGCGTGTGCAGGTGCACTCTGAACCATTCCACGCTCTCGAGTATGGTGATGAGTATCGAGAAGATGATGAGCCCTATCAGCACCACGTCGAACATCCTGCCGGCTGGCGTGTCGGTGCCGAATATCACGGTGTGGAGCTTGTCCTTCCACGCCTGGTTGTTCTTCACATAGAGGAAGTTCTTCTTTATCTTCCTGCCTGCGATTCTCACAGGCGCGGTTATCGTTCTTGAGAAACTCATTTTGCTAATTCCTTGTTAAAGGTTTTTCAGCGAGTCCGGGATTTTTAAGAAGTCTGGATTGGAAGGAATAAACTCTTTGAATTTCTCCACGAAATCCTTGCCCAGCAGTATGGTGTTCTTGCCTAATTCTTTTATCAGTTTCAGCCCGAGTCTTCTTTTCTCGGTTGCTGTTTTTGTAGCTGCGGCGAACTTCTTGACGTTCTTCTCGTACTTCTTTATGTCGCACTTCGAGAGGTTGTTCTGCGGCTCGTTCACCACGTTGGTGTAATTCTCCACCAGCTTGTTGTATGTCTTCACTACCTTCTTCTCGTACTTGTTGGTGGCTGTCGATTTGTCGATGTAGTATGGGCTGTCCGGTCTCGACGCGCAGGAAGTCAGCGCCAGCGCTCCGGCAGCGCAAATCATTATGATGATTCTTTTCATTTTCACTCGTTTTTTTTGTTTGCACTATCTGCAAATGTAGGAGTTTTCTGTCAATATAACTATTCTGCCGCGAGGTTACGTGAAATCAACTTTTTCTTTATCTTTGCCAGCGTATAAAGAGACCTTGCAGGCGAGTGTAGCACATCGGTAGTGCACGACCTTCCCAAGGTTGTGAGGGCGGTTCGACTCCGCTCACTCGCTCGGAAATGAAAAACGCTTGAGAGTTTCTCTCAAGCGTTTTTGTTGTTTTGTATAGAAAGCGTTTTTTTATAATCCTTGGCTATTAGTAATAATTCTTATCGCAGAAATCAAGATTCAGAGTTGATCCGCTTTGAGTTATAATCAAGACCACCTTGTCTCCTGGAACTTTGTATTTCAAACCGCCATCTGAAGTTTTGCCGTCCGAGAGGATTCCGGCATTATACAGAATTTGAGCCAAATCTGCAGCGGCAAGGACATTTGTTGATATCTCGACTCTTATTTTGCTCATTTCATAGCCGTCATTAGTGAAATAGAACAAATTCCTGTTTTCTTTGCAAATGGCTTCGTAAACGGCAGCAGTACCCATGTAAGAGTCGTACACATACTCGGGGTATTTTTCGTCTATTTTCATCATGCATCTCTCATTGTCAAGACCATACAAGTCCATAGGAGGGAACTTGAAATACTTTACGCCATTGAGTTCTGCATACTCGGGAAGTTTTGAGCTTCCGCCGCCGTTGCTGCTACTGTCTTTATCGTCACTGCACGATGTGAACACTGTCAGTGCAAATACGAAACTTAAAAGAAGACCGATTTTTTTCATACGTTTTGATTTTTAGGGTTATTACTCTGTTATGAGGATTTTGTGGTGGCGGCGTGAAATGCCGCGCGCGAAATCTCAAGAACAAAGTTCCAATTTTGCGTGAATCGGACTTTATCAATTCATACAAAAACCAAATTGATAAATCCTTTGTTTACGATGAGATCTGGGGATTAATGGTTCTTCCAAAAGTCCTTGCGGAACTGCGAAGGTGTTTTCCCCGTCACGAGACGGAACTGCTTTGTGAAGTTGCTCTGCTCGCTGTAGCCGACGGCGTTGGCTATTTCGGCGAATGTGAGTTCCGGCTTGTTTTCAATCAGATGTTCAGCTTCGGCTATTCGGAGTCTGTTTATAAACGTGTTGAAATTCTGATTCTCGTTGGTGTTCACCATGTTCGAGATGTATGTTCTGTTCTTCGCGAAATGTCGTGCGACGTCCTCCACAGTGATGCCTTGCTGTTTGTACAGCCCTTCTTGCACGATGGCATCGCGTATCGTCTGCCACATGGAGCTGTCGGATTGGTCAGCCGTGCCGTCCTCTTTTTGTGTGGAGTTGTCGAAAATGAATGTGGAAATCTCGAGGAATATTTTCGGATATTGCAGATACAGGAACGCCATTGCCACATAGAACGCCATAATCATGTAATTCAGCGCCGTGCACACATATTCGTTCAGCGAAAGCGTGATGAACAGCGTGGTGGCGCCAACACACAGGGCGCAGATGAAACTTGCGCGGGCGATGGGGAAGTTGACGATGTCATTTTCCGACGAGAAGTCGCCAGCCAGCGTCTTGTATCGTTTTTCCTCGCGGAAATATGCGAAGCCGTAATACACAACTGCGCATAGGTAAGCCACAAACCACAGCTCGCGCAGAAGCACGTCGGTCAGTTCGCCGAGCGAATAGTCATTGCCCCAAGGCAGCAAAGAACGGTAGTCTCGCATCGGTACGTGCTCGGAGAAGATGTCCTGCACCACTTCCAGTGCGATGAAGATGATTAAGGGCAGCAGGTTCCTCAGGACTCTCGGCCTCGTGATGCGCTGCGGATTTATGAGGTTTATGTGCGATAGCGTGAGAAGAATCGCCTGCGACGGTGCTGCGACCAGAAAAGGGATGCTCAGCAGCTGTGGCTTGTAGTGGAGCTTTATCAGGCAATAAACCGAAAGCGCCACATACGAAAGCGAGAACAGCCTCAGCGAGATCTTGTAATTGCGTATTCCCTCGTCCTTTGGCAGTGGAATGAAGAAGAATACCACAGCCAGCAGAAGCAAGACTATTGCCAATATGTAATATGATGTGATGAAAACGGACATTTATTTGCAAAGAAACGTCTTTTTGCAAATAAATGTCCTTTTCCATAAATAATATTTATTGTCTTTCCGACTCCGCTCACTCGCTCGGAAATGAAAAACGCTTGAGAAACCCTCAAGCGTTTTGTTGTTTCATTAATCAATGAGTCTGGCGTAGTTCTCAGTAATCACACATTCCACACTTCTCTTTTGGTTTAGATTATTAATTTTGCCCATTGTTTCCATGTCTTTTTTGAAGTCGGCATAAACATCAGAATCTCCGTCAGGCAGAACCTTTTTTATGAACTTTAGTGTTATGACATGTAGCTTGCCTGTGGATTTGTTTAAAGCATAGTGATATCTGTTGTTACATGCTGGTCTTGATGTTGATATTATTTTGTTCTGTGCGGCTGCGTCAAATAACAAGTGCCGTGGTCCATCTTTTATAACCCTTACATATCCGTAATTTACGTTGAACTTTGTGCCGTTGACATAGAGCGAGTCACCATTAGAGTATGCCCACACATCTTTCTTCAGTGTCTTTTTCAGCTCCTTGCTTTGGAAAACTAATTTGTAATCATTCCCACCCAAAAGTATCACGTCAGCCTCTGTTCTCTTCACAATCTCTACTGAATCTGCCGGCATTGACGGAGCCTTGTTTACAATCTCCTCGAAACTCATATACAATCCCTGCGGATAATTCTCTTGCGCAGTTGCGCTGTGCGCCATCAATATGGCAACTAATGC
>CAMHCZ010000155.1 GCA_946183755.1 uncultured bacterium
AAGCATGTTCTTTTCTTCAAGTTCCTCCTCATCCTCATCGAAGTATTCCTGAGTATAGTTGTGATACTCGTCTTTCTTCATGTAGTATGAGCGTCTTCCGTACTCATGGTAGTTAGAGTAGTTGACCTTCTTCTCGTCCACGTCGTTGAGCACGATGAACACATTCTGCACGTTGTCCGACTTGAGCTGTTGCAGTATGCTCTCGAAGAATGTCTTGTTGGTCTTGTCGCTTCTGGCGATGAAGATGTTTGTGTCAACATTGAACATCATTGCGTATGCGTCAGCCACCAATCCGATAGGCGAGGTGTCTATCACAATGTGGTCGTATGTCTCTTTGAACTTGTTTATAAGGTCTCTGAGCGCTTCGGATCTTATGAGCTCGCCTGGGTTAGGTGGCACAGAACCTCCGGATATGATGTCGAAGTTGTATTTCTCGTTTGTTATTATGAGGTCATGGTAATCCTCTATTTGTCCAATCAGGTAGTTCGAGATACCTATTCGCTTGTCGTTAGGCAGGTTCAGACGGTCGATGACGCTCGGCTTTCTCAAGTCAAGGTCTATGAGCAGCGTCTTTCTCTTGGTATGCGCATACATTGCGGCGAAGTTCAGCGCGAAGGTTGTCTTACCGTCGCCGGACTCGGTAGATGTAATGAGCACGGTTGTAGGAGCCTGTCTTTTTACGAGGAACTCGATTCTTGTTCTTATCACACGGTAAGACTCTGCAAGTCCGGAACGAGGGTTTCCTTGCACTGGTATCTTGCTCTTGCTGTTTGTGTGTCTGATAGAGCCGAAGTATGGATATGGAGAGTATTTCTCGACGTCTTTCTTGTCAACGATTTTTGTGTTAAGGAATACCTTCAGCAGTACGAAAATCAGCGGCAGAAGGATACCCACAGCGAGGTAGAATGTCTTGGTCTTGCCTTTTACGTCGCCGTTTATCATTCCTGTGACTCTAGCCTTTTCCAGTATTATGTTGTCGGCAGAGTTTGATGCCTTTTGCACTTGCGCTTCAGCTCTTTTCTGCAACAGGAATGTGTAGTAGTCGTCCTGTATCTTGAATCGTCTCTGGTAATTGCTCAGGGTGCTCTCTTTGTCAGGAAGAGTGCTGATTTGTCCGTAAGTCTTGTTGTTCCTTTCTTGCAAATCTCTCTTCTCTATGTTCATCGAGCTGCGCATGTTCTTTGTCACTGCCAGCATGTTCTCTTTCAACTGGTTGATTTGCTGGGTGTACTTAGCGTAGTACGGATTCTTCTCTCCGACCTCGTTTCTCTTAGTGACAAGCTCGTTGTATTTGCCTACGAACTGATTGAGCGTACCGTCCGATATGCCGAGAGTGGCAGGCAATGCGATTATGTCGTCGCTCACGTTGGATTTCAGGTAGTTGGTCAGATAGTCGAAGTAGTTCTCCTTGAGCTTGAACTCGGCGAACTTGTTCTCGTTGACTCTGTTGTCGGCGATTATCTGTCCGGAATAACTGTTTATGTCGATAATCTGGTTGTTTATTCTGTATGATTTCAGCTTGCCCTCAGACACTTGCAAGGAGTCTTCTATCGAGCCCAGCTGTGAATTTATGAAGTCGATGGTCTTGCTTGCCTCCTCGTTCTTTCTGTCGAGCGACTCTTGTATGAATGTCTCGCACAGCATGTCTATGAAGTCGATGTCCTTCTCTGCCACATTGCCTGTCAATTCCACAGAAATCACAGATGAACCCTTCATTACGAAATCGAAGCTGAGTCTTGAACTGTATGAGTTCACCAAGTCTTCCTTGTTCTCGAAGTTGAAGCAGAATGTGTATCTTGGGAAGTAATTCTCGTTCAAGTCGACTTTAATCTGGAACAGCGATGTCTGCAGCGGAATGCCGTATTTCCCCTTTACTGCGTATTCACGCTCGTTCCTGGTCCATGTGATAGTGTAGCCGGTGTTGTCATTGTTGTCTGAGATTGTGAACACGATTCCTCTCGCGTCGGGCGAAGAGAAGTTTTTGGTTATTGTCACTGGCTCGTGCTTGTAGATGTTCTCGTTTCTGTATTTGCCTTTGATAAAGCAGTTTACGTCGAACGGAAGCTTGTCTATGACCTTTCTTATCAGGTCGTGCGAGCCGAACATTATTATCTGGTTGTTCACGTTTCTGTATCCAGCCTGCAGGTTGAAACCGTTCATGGCGGTTCCCATGCCATATCCGCCGCCGTTTTTGCCGGCATCCAGCATCACCTGCGCTTTTGTCTGGTATATCGGCTGCCACTTTCTGTTCTGGTAATGCGCTATCACCAGTGCCACAGTGACTCCTATGACGAAAAGATACCAGTATCTGACAAATCTCATGACCCATACCATCACGTCGAATGAGTTAGTGTCATTGTCTATGGCGCCTCTGCTCATGAAGTTCTGCGGCTGGGCAGAGTTGGCGTTAGGCTGCTGAGCCTGCTGCTGTGTCTGCTGCGATTGCTGAGACTCGTTGTCCATGGATGTATTCGGATAGAAGTTGTTGCTTTCGTTCATATAGTAATATGCTTATTTCTGTGTCGCGTATTGCACAACGAGCAGAACAAATGTCAATGATGATGTTATGACTCCGAGGAATGAAGAGAACGACGTGATCTTGAAGAATGAGCCTGGAGTCTGTGGCACATAGATTATGTCGTTTGGCTGTATGTAGTAGAATTCCGAATCAAGAATGTCCTTGGAGCGGATGTCGAACTTTATTATCTTCTCTTGCCCGTCCACGTTTCTTATTATTTTGATTCTTCTTCTGTCGGCTTGCGTTGTCAGGTCGCCGCACTGAGCCAAAGCTTCGAAGATGTTCAGCTTGTCCTTGTAGAATGGCTTCTCGCCTTTGCCGGATTCGCCTATCACGTAATAAACCTTTCTCGCCATCGTCACCTTCACGAAAAGGTCTGGCGAGGTGTAGTCTTTTAGCTTCTCAGTCAGGAAATTGCTGCACTCTCTTATTGTCAAGCCTTCCACTTTCACTTTTTTAAGGTAAGGCAGGTCAATGGTGCCGTCGTCGTAGATCTTGTAGCTCACCGTGTTTGTTCCATTGGACTGCGCGCCTCCGTTGAACAGCTTAGAGGCTTCGTTGTCTGTTGTGAACAGGCGTATGCTTATCTCGTCCTGAGGCTTCAGCCTATATTCCTCCTCGACGTATGGACCATAGTCCTTGTCTATCTTCTGGAGGTAGCGGGTCGTGTAGTTTGTCACGCACGAGCTCATCGTCAGCGCGAGTATCGAAATCAGTATGTATGTTATATGATGGGTCAGCTTCATGATGCTTTGTTATTACCATTTCTTGGTGCTAAGTGTGTATATGAGCACTCCGAAAGACAATGTCGATGTTATTGTGGACAACAGGCTTGTAAATGATGTTATGCCGAAGAACTGTCCGTTGAACGAAGGCACATATATAATGTCGTTTGGTCTTATGTAGTAGAACTCGGAGTTTATTATATCCTTGCTTCTGAGGTCGAAAGTCCTGACTTCGCTCTTGTCTCCGCTTCTCCTTATTATGCGCACTTTTTTCCTGTCGGAGAATGGTTTGAGGTCTCCGGATATTGCCAAGGCCTGGTATATGGTCAGTCTTTCGCGTGCGATAGGGTACTTGCCAGTTCCAGCTTGCCCTATGAATGTGAAGTAGCTGTTTGTGAGTCTGAGGTCGATGTCGCATTCAGGCACATATTCCTGCATCTTCTCAGTCATCATTAGCTTAGCCTCTCTTGTGGTGAGGCCGGCGAGCTTGATTGTGCCGACGAAAGGAAAATCGATGCAGCTATCTGCGTAAATGGTGTAGCTGAACATTTCGTTCACGGTCTCGGCATTGCCCATAATGTTAGTGGCGCTTGACGAGAATATCTTGCCGGCTTCCTCGTTAGGGGAGGATATGTTTATGTAAACTTGGTCGCCCACCTGAAGCTTGTATTCCTGTTTCAGCAATGTGCTGTCGAGCTGCTCGTATGACTTGATGCCAAGTTTTGGCGATTGCAGATAATTCGTTTTTCTTGAAGTCACGCATGAATTCAAGGAGAGGGTTAGTGCGATAAGAATGTATATATAACGTTGTAAGGCTTTTGTCATTTCTTGATTTTTCGTAAAATCACATAACGATTCACAATAATTGCAAAGTTATGAATTTTATCAATATGGATTTGTGTAATGCGCAAAAAACTGCATGTTACAATCGCGTTGATATTTTATGTATAAAAATTGTGCGTTTTTTGAGCGGAAGAATGTAACTTTGCGCC
>CAMHCZ010000156.1 GCA_946183755.1 uncultured bacterium
GTTTTTCAAGGCTTGCGCCCAAAAACGTGTAAAATTAGTGAATCTGCTTTACTTAAAGAACAAAAAGAACAGATTTTTACATAAAAACGCCTTAAATTTTTGATTTAAGGCGTTCTGGGTATCTATAAAGGAGAGTGTCGATTTTCATTCGAGCGTTTCGCAGAATACAAAATATGTGGGCATTTGCGATTTCATGCGTCTGAAAAGTTCATTTTCGTCGGTTTCTTTGCTGAATATTCCAAAGACCGACGCTCCAGAGCCGCTCATGCAGGCATACAGTGCGCCTTCAGAGTATAAATGCTCTTTTAGCCGCTTGATTTCCGGATGTGTCTCGAATACGCTTTCTTCAAAGTCGTTCACAAGGCTGTTTTTCCACTCCTCTATTGGCCTTTTCAGAATGTCCTTGATGGAGACAGCCGGACTTTTGGGTTTGCAGTTGGCATAGGCTTCTTTGGTTGACACGAAGTCGTCCGATTTCACTATCACGATTTTGTAGCCGGACAGGTTTAATGACACAGGTGAGAATATTTCACCCCTGCCGGATGCGAACATCGGCTTATTAAGCGTAAAAAACGCACAGTCGCTGCCTAACACAGCGGATTTCTTGCAAATGGCGTCTTCGTTGATTCCCAAGCCGTATTCGTCGTTCAATGCGGTCAGCATGAAGGCTGCGTCGGCAGAACCGCCTCCGAGTCCTGCGCCCGAAGGAATGTTCTTTCTGAGCATGATGTCCAGAGCTGGAATCTTGTGCTCTTCTGCGAGCAGTTTATAAGCCTTGAATACGAGATTGTCGTTTTGTGTGCTGTCTATTTTTATGCCTCCCATGTCGAGCGAAGTCTCCCCCGTTCTGCTTTCTCTGTATTCGATAATGTCGCACAGGCCTTTGACTGGGTAAAACACCGTCTCTATGTTGTGGTAGCCGTCTTCTCTTTTGCTGACGATGTTCAGCCCGAGATTTATCTTTGCATTTGGAAATATTATCACCGCAGTATTTTTTTTATTGTGTTGTATCGCCCTTTTGTAGCGTGGGTTGTCACTTTCTTTGCGAAGATATATATTTTAACCCCGTAAATAAAAAAATGAAACACTAAATTTGCATTTGCAAAAACACACGAACGAATACCGATATGCCAACACCTACATCGCAAGACTCCAGCAGAAGACGCAGAAACAACAAGGATCAGGCTGCGGTTCCCGCTTTCGAAGGGAAACTGCCGCCACAAGCCCTCGACATGGAAAGGGCCGTCATAGGCGCCATGATGATAGAGAGAGACGCTTATGACAAGGTCTGCGAGATTCTGAATCCAAACTCTTTCTACGACGCCAAACTGGGCAAGATCTACCAGGCGATTGTTGACCTTTCTGTCAAGGAGGAGCCTGTGGACCTGATGACGGTGAGCGAGCAGCTGAAGAAGAACGGAACTTACGAGGAGGTTGGCGGTGACATGGCTCTGATGAGCCTGACGGAGAATGTGGGTTCGGCGGCGCACATTGAATATCACGCCCGTATCGTGGCGGACAAGAATCTGGCGCGTGAGCTCATCCGCCTGTCTTCTGACGTGCTTTCCAGCGCATATAACCCTGAAACCGACATTGACGAACTGATGAACTCGGCTGAGGGACGGCTCTTCGAGGTGTCGCAGAAGAACGTGAAAAAGGACTTCGTCAAGGTCAGCTCGGTCATTGCCGAGGCACGACAGAGAATCGACGCGGCGGCACAGCAGAAGGAAGGTATCAGCGGACTGGCTACGGGATTCACCGAACTGGACAAGATGACGGCAGGATGGCAGCCTTCCGACCTTATAATAATAGCGGCTCGTCCGGCGATGGGTAAGACGGCGTTTGTGCTTTCCATGGCGAAGAACATAGCCGTCGATATGGGACAGCCTGTGGGACTGTTCTCGCTCGAGATGAGCAACGTGCAGCTCACCAACCGTCTTATAAGCAACGTGTGCGAGATAGAGTCCGGAAAGATAAAGACCGGACGACTGGATTCGAGCGAATGGCGCCGTCTGGAGGAGAGAATCAACATGCTCGAGGATGCCAAACTGTATCTCGATGACACCCCCAGCCTTTCGGTTTTCGAACTGAGAACCAAGGCGCGCCGACTCGTTAAGGAATATGGCGTGAGACTCATAATAATCGACTACCTGCAGCTGATGAATGCCAATGGTATGAACTTCGGCAGCCGTGAGCAGGAGGTCAGCACAATATCACGTTCGCTCAAGGGCCTTGCCAAGGAGCTTGACATTCCTATCATCGCCCTGTCGCAGCTCAACCGTAGCGTCGAGAGCCGTGTCGGTTCGGACAAAGGCAAGAACGCGCGTCCGCAGCTTAGCGACCTCCGTGAGTCCGGAGCCATCGAGCAGGACGCCGATATGGTATGCTTCATACACCGCCCTGAGTATTACAAGATTTTCGAGGACGAAAAGGGCGAGTCTTTGCAGGGCATCGCTGAGATCATCATAGCAAAGCATCGTAATGGTGCTGTGGGCGACGTCAGACTGAGATTCCGTGGTGAAATGGCGAAGTTCATGAACCTGACGGATGAAAGCTATAACTTCGGCTATGACAACAGCACATACGCCGATTCCAAGCTTAACAGCCGAGGTCCGGTTTCTGCGTCGGTTGGCGGTGGCGACCCTTTGGCTCAACAGTCTGACCAATACCCTTTTTAAACGAATATAACCACTTAAACTTACATGGGAAGAAAGAATAAGCAACTGCCTCTTTTAGAGAATGTTGAGATAACTGATGTGGCGGCCGAGGGAATGGCTATAGCCAAGACGGAAGACGGTGTCGTTTTCGTGCCATTCGTGGCTCCGGGCGACGTTGTCGATATACAGGTGACAAAGAAGAAACACAGCTATATGGAAGGCCGTGCGGTCAGATTCGAGAAATACTCCGACGAGCGCACCGAGCCTTTCTGCGAGCATTTCGGCACATGCGGCGGATGCAAATGGCAGCACTTGCCATACGACAAGCAGCTGTTCTACAAGCAGAAACAGATAATCGACAACCTGACACGCATAGGCAAGGTGGAACTCCAAGGCGTGCAGCCTATTCTGGGCTCTGCGAAAACACAGCTTTACAGAAACAAACTGGAGTTCTCGTTCTCCAACAAACGCTGGATGACAAGAGAGGAAATGGACGCTTTCAAGGCTAAGACAGAGGAAGGCGCATCAGTGCCTCAGGCTGAGCTTAATGGACTCGGATTCCATATTCCTAAGCTTTTCGACAAGATACTCGACATACGCAAATGCTGGCTCCTGGACGATATTCAGAACAGAATCCGCCTGGACATCAAGAAGTTCGCAACAGACAACGACATTCCGTTCTTCGACCTTCGCGCCCAGACTGGCTTTATGCGTGGCATAATCATCCGCACGTCATCCACTGGCGAACTGATGGTTATTGTCATTTTCTATGAGAATAATAAGGAGCTGATAGACAAGGTAATGAACCATCTGCGTGAAACCTTCGCTGAAATAACATCGCTTGTCTATATCGTCAACTCTAAAGTGAATGACAGCATAACCGACCAGGAGGTGATACTCTTCAGCGGACGTGACCATATATTTGAGGAGATGGAAGGACTGAAGTTCAAAATTGGTCCGAAGTCGTTCTACCAGACCAACAGCTTGCAGGCGTACGAGCTTTACAAAGTGGCAAGAAACTTCGCCAGACTCACTGGCAATGAGCTTGTCTATGACCTTTACACCGGAACCGGCACTATTGCCAATTTCGTGGCGAGACAGTGCCGCGAGGTCATCGGTATCGAATATGTGCCAGAGGCTATCGAGGACGCGAAGATAAACGCGAGCCTTAACGGACTGAATAACACGCAGTTCTATGCCGGCGACATGAAAGATATTCTGACTCAGGACTTCATAAACAAGCACGGCCGTCCGGACGTGATTATCACCGACCCGCCACGCGCAGGCATGCACGACGATGTGATAAACACAATCCTCTTCGCTGCGCCTAAGCGTATTGTCTATGTGAGCTGCAACCCTGCAACCCAGGCTCGCGACTTGTCGCTGCTCGACGGCGAATACGCGGTCAAGGCTGTGCAGCCGGTAGATATGTTCCCTCACACTCAGCATGTGGAGAATGTCGTGCTGCTCGAGAGAAGGACGGAATAACCGACGGAGCAAGACATACAAAAAACGGGTTGCGTTTCTGCGGCCCGTTTTGTTTTTATAGTTCAGTGAGCAGTTTCTCTATCTGCG
>CAMHCZ010000157.1 GCA_946183755.1 uncultured bacterium
AACACACAAGTGCTAACAGTTGATGTAGACAAGAACGAACTGCATCAATTGGCAGAGAATCTAAAAAATGACGAAAGTCTGGCATTCGATTACTTGCAAGACATTATTGGACTTGACTTGGGCGATGCTTTAGGTGTCAATTATAGACTATTCTCTACAAAGAACAACAATCAGGCATTAGTTGTAAAGACAAAGACCGAAGACAGAGAGAACCCTTCACTACAGTCAGTAAGTGACTTGTGGCAATCTGCAAATCTGTACGAAAGAGAGGTTTTCGATTTTCTGGGAATAAAATTCATCGGTCATCCTGACTTGAGAAGACTGTTTTTGAGACCAGACTGGAAAGGTTTCCCTCTCAGAAAGGATTATGATATAGAATCAAACCCTATCACACTCAAGAACGAATCTGTAGAGGAATTCGAAGGCTCTGAGAAACTTGAGTTGGACTCAAACGGACACATCAAGGAGTCAAACTTCCAGCTTTTCGACGACAAGGACTACGTTGTCAGCTTCGGTCCACAACACCCTTCTACACACGGTGTGCTTCAATTGAGAGTGTCGCTGAACGGCGAGACTGTAAAACACATCGACCCTAACTTCGGATACATACACAGAGGTATTGAGAAGATGTGTGAAAGCTACACATATCCTAAGATACTTCACCTTTGCGAAAGACTTGACTATCTGTCTGCCGCTATAAACAGACACGGTTTCTGCTTGTGCGTTGAAAAAGCGCTTGAACTCGAAGTTCCAGAAAGAGCTGTATATGTAAGAACCATATTTGATGAGTTGACACGTATAGCTTCGCATTTGCTGGGCTGGGCTTCTATGGCAAACGATATGGGTGCGATAACAGCATTCATCTACGGCATGAGAGACCGTGAGAAAATCATGGACATATTCGAGGAGACTGCAGGCGGAAGATTGTTCACCAACTACAG
Source organism: uncultured bacterium (assembly GCA_946183755.1). Classification (GTDB taxonomy): domain Bacteria; phylum Bacteroidota; class Bacteroidia; order Bacteroidales; family Paludibacteraceae; genus UBA4363. The sequence goes on from CAMHCZ010000157.1 coordinate 942, forward strand.
CGTGATAGGCGGTCTGATGCAGGATATCCACCCTAACTTCCAAAAGAGAGTCAAGGAGTTTATTCCTTACATGAGAAAGATGCTCAAAGAGTATCACACTCTGTTCACCAACAACCCTATCGCAAAACAGAGAATGCTCTCAGCCGGATGGCTCAAGATCGAGGACGCCATTTCATACGGAGTGACAGGTCCTTCGGGCAGAGCGTCAAACTGGCATAACGACATAAGAAAGATAGAGCCATACGCTGCCTACAACAAGGTGAACTTCAATGAGATAACAAGAGAGAACGGAGGCTCATTCGACAGATATATGGTAAGACTTGACGAGATACTCGAGTCACTTTCTATCATAGAGCAGCTCATAGACAATATCCCAGACGGCGACTACAAGGCAAAGACAAAGCCTATCATCAAGCTGCCAGAAGGAGAATTCTATCAGAGAGTGGAGAACGCAAGAGGAGATTTCAACATCTACATCAACAGCAAGGGCGACAAGACTCCATACAGAGTCAAGTTCAGAAGCCCAAGCGAGACTCTCGTGTCCGCACTCGAGCCAACGGTTAAGGGAGAGAAGATTGCCGACCTCATAATGATCGGCGGTTCATTAGACTATGTAATACCTTGTATTGACAGATAAAAGAACAGCAATATGTTTGATTTCAAAATTGTAACAAGCTGGATAGAAAACCTGCTTAGAGTCGAGCTAGGGCTTGATAACTTCTGGACACTTGCCATAGAGTTCGTACTCGTGGGAGTAGCGCTTCTCGCAGCATACGCTCTCATAGCGCTTGTCCTCATATACGCAGAAAGAAAGATATGCGCTTTTTTCCAGTGTAGAATCGGTCCTGACAGAGTCGGGAAATGGGGACTCATACAGGTTATAGCCGACATGATAAAAATCCTGACAAAGGAGATTATCCCTATAAAGAGGAGCGAAAAACTTCTGTTTTTCTTAGCGCCATTCTTCGTTATCATAGGCTCGTTCCTGACATTCGGAGCACTTCCTTTCGCAAAGGGGCTTCACGCAATCGACTTCAATATCGGAGTGTTGTACATTCTTGCCGTTTCGTCGCTCGGTGTTATTGGAATCGTGCTGGCAGGATGGTCAAGCAACAACAAATACTCTCTCATCGGCGCTATGCGTGCGGGAGCACAGCTCATAAGCTACGAGATTTCCGCAGGACTTGCGCTCATGACAATGGTTGTGCTGGCAGGCTCAATGCAGTTGTCAACAATCGTTGAGAGCCAGGCTGACGGATGGTTCATATTCAAAGGCGGAATATTCGCTTTCGTGGCATTCGTCATTTACCTGATTGCAGGCCATGCCGAGACAAACAGAGGTCCGTTCGACTTGCCGGAATCTGAATCAGAGCTGACAGCTGGTTACCACACAGAATACTCTGGTATAATGTTCGGTTTCTACTATGTGGCAGAGTACACCAACCTGTTCATAATATCAGCCATCGCCACTACAATGTTCCTCGGCGGATGGATGCCGCTACACATACCAGGCCTGGACGGATTCAACCAAGTCATGGACTACATACCATCGGTTGTGTGGTTCTTCGGCAAATGCGCATTCTGCATCTTCCTCGCTTTGTGGGTTAGATGGTCATATCCTCGTTTGAGAATCGACCAGTTGCTGAAGCTTGAGTGGAAAATCCTTATGCCAATAAGTCTAATAAACATAGCCGCCATAGCTGTTGCGGTAACAATCTAAGAAGGAAATAAAGATGAAGAGTTTGATAAATTACTTCAAGAGTCTGTTTGAAGGTATATGGAATCTGCTGCTTGGCTTGAAGATTTCCATGACCAATCTGTTGCGCAAGAAGGTAACAGAGAAGTATCCTGAGAACCGCAAGACAAGAAAAGAGTTTGAGAGATTCCGCGCACAGCTCACAATGCCACACAACGACAAGAATGAGCACAAGTGCATCGCTTGCGGCATCTGCGAGATGAACTGCCCTAACGGCACGATACAGGTAATCAGCCGCATGGAGGCAGACCCTGAAACAGGCAGAAACAAGAAAGTCCTTGACAAATACATCTACGACATCGGCACCTGCATATACTGCAACCAGTGTGTAAGCACTTGCCCTCAGGACGCAATAGCATGGTCGCAGGACTTCGAGCAGGCTGTGTTCGACAGAGACAGACTGTACATGCAGCTTAACCAGCCCGGCTCTAAGGTGGCAGAAAAGCCAAAGCCTGCGCCTAAGCCAGCAGAACCAGCTAACAACTAAAAAAGAAATCAGCAAGAATCTGATAATAACACCATAACAGGACATATATAAGAAATATGGATATAGCAGCTTCAGATATAATCTTTTACGTACTGGCATTTGTAATCGCAGTCAGTTCAGTTTTAACTGTGACTTCCAGAAAACTGCTTCATTCTGCAGTTTATCTGTTGTTCACACTGCTCGCTACCGCAGGCATATACTTCGAGTTGAACTATCACTTCCTGGCTGCCGTGCAGATTTCCGTTTACATCGGCGGCATTCTTGTGCTGCTCGTTTTCTCGATTGTGCTGACATCAAAAGTCGGCGAGAAGATGGACACCGCATCGGTTTGCAAGGCTGTAGGCACGGCTCTGATCGTGATAGCCGGCGCTATTCTGTGCGGATACATAATAAACAAATACCTTCCGGACGCAAAGATGCTCCCAACGCAGCAAGAGATGGACATGAACACGATAGGACACTCGCTGCTCGGCACAGGCAGATTTGAATACATACTGCCATTCGAGGCGATTTCGGTTCTGCTGCTCGCTTGCATAATCGGCGGCATCCTCATCGCCAAGAACAACAAGAAGAAAGAAGGAGAAGAGGATTAATTAGGAATAACACAGAACAAACATAAAAACAGAAAGATATGAATATCCCAATGTCATTCTACATCATACTGAGTCTGATAATGTTCTTCTGCGGCGTTTACGGATTCATAACACGCAAGAACCTCATAGCGATGCTTATGAGCCTCGAATTGATATTGAACGCTGTGAACATAAACTTCGCGGTATTCAACCGTTTCCTTTTTCCTGAGCAAATGGAAGGCATGTTCTTCACGATATTTATCATTGGAGTTGCCGCAGCCGAGACTGCATTGGCAATAGCAATCATAATCAACGTGTTCAGATCGGCTGACAAGATTGAGGCCGACGAGCTGAAAAAGATGAAATACTAATAAAACCAAGAAAAAATAGAGATACCAATGGATACTAATTTACTGATAGCACTGATTATCCTGCTCATCCCGGCATTCAACTTTCTGTT
>CAMHCZ010000158.1 GCA_946183755.1 uncultured bacterium
ATGAAAGAGAAATTAGAAGCCATGAAAGATGTATTAAAAGGATTTCTTTCTATTATTGCGACACCATTCCTAATAATGTTTACACTTCTATTATTAATAAAAGCCGGAGATTTTAAAGGCGTAAGAGAACTGTTAATAGAACTTATCAAATTACCATTCTATATAATAAAGGAAACACTTTTAATATTAGCTTTGCCGGCGATTGGAGTCCTTCTTATAATGGGATTTCAAAATAAATTCGGAGAACAAGAGCTTGATGAAAATGGAAAACCAAGACCAAAACACCCAGCCTCAATTGAAGACTTTTTGCCTATTTAATGATAAAATCATACACAGTTCAACACACAAAAAACATTTAAATCCATGGCTAAGAAAATCAAAGAAATAATAATAAACATAGGCAGATACATAATTGGATACGCATGTCTTCTCATTCTACTTCCATTTATATTGGCGTTTGTCAAGGAAATTGGAGAGAGGGAAAAGAGAGGCATACCAGTTTTCTTGGGATTCCCTGACGACGACGTATTCTTTCAAGACGAAGAAAACCGCAGAAAGTATGCAGAAGCAATGGAAAAGATGGAACAAGAGCGAGGAGATTTTTCGTTCTAAAACAAAAATCATAAAAAATCCCGAGCCTTAAGCTCGGGATTTTTATTTATATCTCATTGTGTATCAACTTGTAAGCCAAGGGATTTCCCATAAGCGCAAGGGATTATGCGAATATGAAGGCACTCTCAAGCCAATAGCACAGGATTCCCGCAATGTAGCCAACAAAGGCGATCCATGAGATTCTCTTCATATACCAACCAAATGTGATTTTCTCCAACCCCATAACAACAACGCCTGCCGCGCTGCCGACTATCAGCATGGAGCCGCCAACGCCTGCGCAATAAGCCAGCAACTGCCAGAATACGCCGTCGACAGCCATGTCGCCCACTGGCGCTACAGAGTACATGCCCATGCAGCCAGCCACAAGCGGCACATTATCTATTATGGATGAAAGCACGCCTATTATTCCTGTCACCAGATAATGGTTGCCGTCGAACAGCGTGTTGAGTCCTTCTCCCATCCTTGTCAACACGCCTATTGTCTCTAAGCAAGCCACAGCCATAAGAATGCCGAGAAAGAAGAGTATGGTGGACATGTCGATGCGTGTGAGCATCTGTGTGACACGTTTCTGCATAGCTCCTTTTTCTTCTGGCTCCTTAAGGTGTGCGTAGAACAATTCTGTAACCGTCCACAGTACGCCCAGGACAAGCAAAATGCCGACAAATGGAGGCAGGTGTGTTATCGACTTGAATATCGGCACAAACATAAGTCCGCCGACGCCGAGGAAGAAAATGATCTTGCGTTGCATTTCAGTCAACTCGTCTGTCCGAACCGTCTGAGCCATATTGCCAGTAAAGGCGAGCTCGCCTTTCAATGAGAGCGAAAGCAGATAGGCTGGTATGACCATAGACACAAGCGAAGGGACGAGCAGTTTCAGTATAACCCCGGCTGCCGTTATCACTCCTTTGTTCCAGAGCATGATTGTGGTCACGTCTCCAATTGGCGAGAATGCGCCTCCTGAATTGGCTGCTATGACTACCAACGAGGCATATATGATACGGTCGTTACGCTCGCTAACCAATTTGCGCAGAATCATAATCATAACAATGGATGTCGTCAGATTGTCAAGAATTGCAGAGAGGCAGAACGTCATGAATGCAATGCGCCACAACAACGAGCGCTTGCTGCGTGTCTGAATCATGTTGCGCACGAAATTGAAACCGCCGTTCTGGTCCACAAGCTCCACTATGGTCATAGCTCCCATAAGGAAGAACAACGTGGTGCTGGTTGAGCCCAAGTGGCGCTCTATAACCTCGCTGACAGCCGACGCCACATGGTCGCCAACGGCAGCTGGCAAGTAACTGTCTGGGGCTATCATGAACAAGCTCCACGTCAAAACCAGCATCAACAGGGCTACAGCCGCCTTGTTGATTTTCGTGACACTCTCGATGGCTATGAAAAAGTAGCCTATGCAGAAAACGATAACTATCGCTAATGTAAGTGTACTCATGATTTACAATAATTTTGCATGTGAATAAAGCGCATTCTTCGGCAGTCCGAAAAATGCTTTTTTTATGATTAAATCGCTGTGCGAGAAGACAGCAACAGCCATCTCCAAGTTTTTATACTTGGCACAGTTGTTTTGTTTTTAGATTATGAAAAGATAGTATCTCCCTTATGCGGAAAACAACTATGCTAACAGATGATGTGTCTCAGCGCGATGACATAGTAATCGCTCGAGACTGACGTGCAGAAAGGGGCTGTCTCAAGCCTCCGTCTGCTGTCGTTGGGAGATTTTAGTGTTTTGACAATATTCCGTAGAGCAAGGCTTATGCTTCTTGCACTGCGCTCAATCCTGGAGAATTGCGTTGTGATAATACGCTGTGGGCGTGAGCCGCAGACGTTATAAAGCAGTGTGAGGTCTGTCAGAGTCGCCTCGTGGTTACGCTGGTCGGATTGTGACATTATGATGGATGACGCAGACTGCGATGCATCGGTGCGGTCCACCTTTTCTTGCCAGTTCGTCAGAACCATCAGAAGCATCGCTGCTATTATTGCCAGCAGTCCTTTCTCTTTCATCACAAGACCATGTTTATAGTCGTAAAGTTACTTGTTTTCATGAAAGAATAGCAACATCAACAAATTTAATCTTTTCAAATTTCATTGTGTATCAACTTGTATGCTATGGAGCCGGGCTGCGGCGACGCTGGACAATCGTCGCGGCTGAACCACTGGGCATCGGCTATCTCGTCGGGCTGAAGGCGGATTTCGCCGCTCTCGTACTCGGCAGTGAAGGCGAGCATCAGCTGGTCGGGGAAAGGCCAGCTCTGGCTGCCGCGGTAGCGCACGTTGCGGACAGTCAGCCCCGTCTCCTCCATAATCTCGCGCACGACAGCCTGCTCGGCCGACTCGCCGCTCTCGATGAATCCGGCTATGCAGGCGTAAATGTCCTGGTTGCGCTGCACGTGGCGCGCGAGGAGTATCTTGTCGCCCCGGCTGACGAGCACGATGACACACGGCTCGATGCGCGGAAAGAACAGCTTATGGCAGTGCGGACACTCGCGGGCGGTGAACTCGGCGCTGTCGGCGAGCTCTGTGCCGCACGCCGAACAGAAACGCACGTCGGCACGCCAGTTGGCAAGCGCCTTAGCGCGGGCAGCCTTGAACGAGAGCGTCTCGCCGTGGGTGTGGAAGAAACTGCGCATGGCTACCCTCTCGAAACCTTGCGGCAGAACAGCATCGGGCGCCAGCACCACAGCCGACAGAGAAAAGTCCTTCTCTGTGAATGAATCCAACACCTCGACACTTGACAAAAACGCGTCAAGGTCGGCTGACGATAGCGCAGCACCGCCACTCTTGAGTATTATATCCCTGCCGGAAACTACAAAAACAGGGAAATCCTCACCCATGCTCAATGATTCCAATGCCATAATGACTTTTTTATCCTTGACAAAGATAAGAAATCGCCATCGATTATTCTTCAGTCATTGCTCTACGTCCTGTTGCTACTCGTTTATTATCGTCTTGGTTGAGTAGTCGGAGTACACGATTATCTGCACACCAGCCTCAGCCCCGTTTATCTTTTGCCCGAGCAGGTTATATCTCGCTATCTCTGTCACACCCTCTTCTGACGCTCTCGTCGCAGCATTCACATCTGTTCCAGAATCTGGACTTGCCGTGCCTGTCGTCACATTGGCCGTCACAGCCTCATCACTCTCGCCGTCTCTCGACATTATCGCTACCTGCACTTGCTCGTTTTGCATGTACGCAGTATTTGATGACGAGTAGCTCTTTGCCGAAACCTCTAAATCAAACTTGTCCAGCACATAACCCATATTACCAAGCGTGTTTATAATGTCACCCATGTTGCGCAAACGAGGAAATACTTCTTCCAATCCGTCTGGTATGTCACCACGTACAACAGTACCTGAACCATCTTGTTTTATGTACACATAACTCTTTACTCCGAAAGCCATGGTTGACGCAAGGCCAAGCATTAACAATAAGCACAATCTTTTCATAAGCATAATTATTTAATTATTACCATATTAGCATAGAACACACATCTATAAAACTAAGCAAAAAT
>CAMHCZ010000159.1 GCA_946183755.1 uncultured bacterium
GACTGGCTTGGAATACTATTGACGTAGTCACTGCAATATGGTTAATCTACAACATAATAAAAAACAGAAAACAATGAAAAGCATAATAATCATAGGAGCCTCATCAGGCATAGGACGCAGCACGGCGAGAATATTCGCACAGAAGGGCTGGAGAGTGATAGCCACAGCAAGAAGAACCGACAAACTGGAGGAACTGAGAAACGAGGCTCCCGACTGTATAACCACAGCAAGCATCGATGTAACGCAAAACGACGCCGACACAAGACTGCTTGACCTAATCAAAGAGAACGGCGGCGTGGACGTGGTGATGAACGTGGCGGGCATAGGCAAGCAGAACAAGGGCATGGACACAAGCATCGAGACCGCGACAAGCGAAACCAACAGCACGGGATTCATGCGCATAGTGTCGGCTGCGTTCAGGTATTTTGCCGACAAGGGAGGCGGACACATCGCTGTGATTTCGTCGATAGCCGGAACGAAGGGACTCGGCTCTGCGCCTGCCTACTCAGCCACCAAACGCATGCAGAACACATACATCGACGCTCTGGACCAGCTCGCCAGAATGAGGAAACTGAACATCAAGTTCACCGACATAAGACCGGGATTCGTGAGAACCGCCCTGCTGGACGACAACCATGACTATCCGCTGCAGATGGACGTGGACAAGGTGGCGGCAGAAGCCGTGAGAGCCATCGAGAAGCAGAAAAGAGTCTGCGTCATCGACTGGCGTTACAGAATCGTGACCGCGCTGTGGAGCTTGGCTCCGAGATGGCTGTGGGTCAGACTGCCTGTGCAGACCAAAGACTAAGTGAAGTCGAAATCATCATTCACAGAGTCGTCAATCTGGTCGCCAGAATAACCTGCGGAGTCGTCGACGGTCCAGTTGAAGTCGCCGAGCACCTCGGTCTGCACCAAAGTCTCAGGCAGACCGTTCAGGAAATACATATTCTCGTCATCGTTGGCGTACTGCCCCGTGGCGTGTATCGAGTGCACATCGCGGTAGATGTAAAGCTCGTCCTTGGCGCGCGTCACCGCCACATAAAGGCAGCGGCGCTCCTCCTCGACCGACTCCTCGCCGTTGGCTATCGCCCTGCGTGTAGGGTACGAGAATGTTGACACATTGACGAGGTAGCAAGCCTTGGCCTCAAGTCCTTTGGCAGAGTGTATCGTGGTCAGTATCACGCAGTCGTCAGGTATCTCACCTTCCTTGTGCGTCGTTTCGAGTTTAGGGTCGATAACGTACTCCGCCACGAATTCCGAGATTCCGCCCGTGTCCATCGCCACTTCCCTCAGCACTTTGAAGTCCTCCTTGCGCCAGTCCCACTCGTCGCCGTAAAGTTCCTTCATGCGTGGCTCCATGACCTGCAAGGCCTTCAGTATGGCCGTCGCCGGGTCGTACTGCAAGTCGGCGATATTAGCCAAAGTGGCGGCAATCTCCTTCTGCATGTGCATTGTGTTGAGCATCTCGACGCACTCCTTCAGGTCCTTCGCCTCGAGTATGCAATTTATGACCTTGGTGGCAGTCACGTCGCCTATGCCCTTCCACAGTTGCAGGAAACGCATCCACGCAATCTCGTCCTTCGGATTGGACACTATGCGCAGCGGCGCCACGACGTCGCGCACATGCCTCGACTGCATCAGTCCTGTGCCGCCGTACACCACATAAGGAATCTTGCGTTCTATGCAGACCGCCTCCACCCTCTTCAGTCCGAAGAGCGAACGCGAAAGCACCATGTTGTCGCTGTATGAGTAGCCTTTCTCGGCTATTGAAGACTGTATCTTGTCCACTATGTCGTTCGCCTCCTGCTGCTCGCTGTCCCAATGTATGAGATAGGGCTTTATTCCGTTTCCTCGGACAGCCTCCAGCTCCTTGCCGTAGTCGAGCCGCGACGACGACAGCAGCCAGTTGGCGAAGTCGAGTATCGGCTGTGTGGAACGATAGTTCTTGGTCAGGTGGCAGAGTTTTGACTCAGGCACTATCTTGGTGAAGTTGTGCATCGTCTTGAAATCGGCGCCACGGAAGGCGTAAATGCTTTGCGCGTCGTCGCCCACACAGAACAGATGGCAGTTCTGGTAGAAATTGGACAGCAAGTAGTATTGCAGCGGATTAGTGTCCTGCACCTCGTCCACCAGTATGTGGTCGTACTTCGAGGATATGAAGTCGCGCGCCTTGTCGTTGGCTTTCAATCCCTTGGCGACAATCGAAAGTATATCATCGTAGTCTATGTATCGGCGCTCCAGTTTGTATTCGATGTACTTCTTGATAACATCGGCATATAGCGGCTTGTTCAGTTCTATGGATTTCTGCGCCGACTCGTCCTCCTTCTGCGCGTTGTCGTAGAGTTTCACTCTCATGGCTTCGGACAGCGGACACATGGCGTTCACGGCGTATGAGTAAACCTCGACTATGGACTCAGGCTTAACTGTCCTGTGCTCCTTGTCCTTGAAGTTCTTGCCGCAGATGAGTTTGAAGGCAGCTATGCGGTCATCCTCGTCCACCACGGTGTAGTCGTGCTGCTTGAACACTGTCGGGTTGTTCTTTATCATGTCCATGCACCACGAATGGAACGTGCGCCCCGACAGTCCGTCCACCGCTCCTGAATTGAGCTGCGACTTTATGCGCTCGACAATCTCCCTCGACGACTTTCGCGTGAACGAAAGTATCAAGATACGCCTTCCTGGCACTCCCTTGCGTATCAGATAGCTCGCACGGGCGATGATGGTACGCGTCTTGCCTGTGCCAGCTCCTGCTATCACCATCAGATGCTTGCCGTCGTAGGTCGCAGCGTACCCCTGCTGCTCATTCAGATTGTCAAGTCCTGCCATATATTAAAGCCGTATCTTTTTAAATAATGAAAACAAGGCTCACATAGAACTGCAAGCCTTATCCGTTGCGGAAAGAGGGGGATTCGAACCCCCGGTACAAGTTTACCCCGTACGCCGCATTTCGAGTGCGGTACATTCGACCACTCTGCCACCTTTCCTCGCATCGCTGCTAGTTTTCAAGGCATAGATGCTGAAAACGCAATCGGATTACAAATGTAGCAAAAGTCATGTTCATTCCATTCCCGCAATTTATTAAAATCCCTTATTTTACAGCGGCCGCACACGCCATAAGCGGATTTGCACCTTTGCCGTTTGGAAAATAAAAGGTAGATTTGCGTTTACGTATAAAAAACAAGCGATATAAACAATGAGTTTGACACTAATCACGGCGTCCGCAGGTGACGCACTTTCAGGCGTTTTCGCCTACATTATCAGTCTTGGAGCATCTGTAATGATGCCTATTATCTTCACTGTAATCGGACTGTGCATCGGAATGCACTTCGGCAAAGCGCTGAAATCCGGACTCTTCGTAGGAGTCGGATTCGTCGGACTGGGCATTGTGACTGCCCTGCTGACCAACAACTTCGGCGGTCCGCTTTCCGACATTTCCAACCTCTACGACCTTCAGCTCAAGGTCTTCGACATGGGATGGCCTGCCGCTGCCGCAGTCGCCTACAACACTGCCGTCGGAGCGTTAATAATCCCTATCTGCTTGGGCGTTAACCTTCTGATGCTTCTGACCAAGACCACACGTACCGTTAACATCGACCTGTGGAACTACTGGCACTTCGCCTTCATCGGCGCCGTTGTTTATTTCCTTTCGGGCGAGAGCCTTGCTTGGGGCTATTTCGCAGCCATCATCTGCTACATCATAACTCTCGTGGCAGCCGACCTCACCGCCGACAAGTTCCAGAAGCACTACGACCTTTCCGGCATCTCCATACCACAGCCTTTCTGCCAGAGTTTCGCGCCATTCGCTGTCGGCATCAACTGGCTTTTGGACAAGATTCCAGGCTTTAGCAAGCTGGATATCGACGCAGAGGGACTCAAGAAGAAGTTCGGCGTGCTTGGCGAACCGCTTGTGCTGGGTGTCATCGTCGGCATAATCATCGGCGCTGTCGCACAGCTTGACATCAAGAAGATTCTGTTCCTCGGCGTGACAATGGGCGCTGTAATGGAACTTATTCCAAGAATCACAAAACTCTTCATCGACGGTCTGATGCCTATTTCAGAGAAAACAAAGGAACTTGTAAACAAGAAATTCAACGGCAAGAAGGTGCACATCGGCATGAGCCCAGCACT
>CAMHCZ010000160.1 GCA_946183755.1 uncultured bacterium
CGGTCCTAACGCTTTCTCTGGAGCGATAAACATTATAACCGGCACTTCACAGAAATCTTCAGCGACCGTCTCCTACATTGGCGGCGACCACGGACTTACCAATCCGTCGGCTTCCGGGACTTTGGCTCTGGACAAGGTGAATCTTTTCGGTGCTGTCTCTTACGGCCGGTCCGACGGCTATGCGCCGAATACGGATTACGACATTCTCAACGCGTTTGCTCAGGCTCGTGTGAACACAAAAGCCACCGGGGAGATGAATCTTCAGGCTGGGTTTCAGAACAAAGGTTACGGCGCTTTGCAGTTCTACAGCCTGAAATACCCCGACCAGTACGAGCACACGACAGCGATGGATGTCTCTTTGTCGTCGCGCTACAAGTTCGGGCATTTCGCCTTCGAGCCTAAAATCTACTGGCGCGAGCATCTTGACAAATTCGAGCTGTTCCGCTTTCCGAGCCAAGAGGCTGCGTGGTACACAAACGCAAATTTCCACCAGACCGACGTGGGCGGAGTGGACCTTACCGCGTCTTATTACTCGTCATGGGGCAGAACTCAGGCAGGAGCGTCCTACCGTCTGGAGCATATTTTCAGCAATGTGCTTGGCGACGAGATTCAGCCTCGTGCGATATGGTTCACATCAGAGAAAGTGAAGGGCACGGGCGATGATGTGGTTTTCGACCATGAGAAATGTCGCCACAACTGGAACTTCTTCCTCGAGCAGTCTGTGTCGTGGAAGTCGCTGACCGCTTCTGCCGGGGCGGCGCTCAACTACAGCAACGACTTCGGCGCAAACTGGACTTTCGGCGGCGACCTCAGCTACGGCTTCGCGCGCCACTTCTCGGCGTTCGCCTCGGTCAATCAGGCGTTGAGGCTGCCTACATTCACCGACCTTTACTACAAGTCGGCTGACCATTTGCCAAACTCGTCGCTCTCGCCCGAGAAGTCGCTCACGGCAGAGCTTGGACTGAAAATTAACAACGCTCCGTGGCTTCAGGGCAGAGTGTCGGGCGCGCTGTCGGCGTTCTACCGCAACGGCCGCGACATAATCGACTGGGTGAAACTGCCGTCCGACGACGTATGGCGCAGCATGAACCACACCGAAATCAACGCCATCGGGACTTCCCTCTGGGCGGAGTATGCGTCGGGCGGCTTCGTCAGAAACGTGCGCCTAAGCTACGACTTCATCGACCTCGACAAGCAGAGCGACGGCTACCTCTCGCAGTATGCACTGGACTACCTCAAGCACAAGGCGGTGCTCTCGCTGCGCCACAACATAGCCGGCACGCAGAGAGGCGCTTACGGCACATTCGAGGCGTCGTGGTTGCTCTCGTTCAACGACCGCGAGGGCACATACACCAACGCCAAAGCCGAGACACTGGAGTACGATCCGTTCTTCCTGCTCAATTTGCGGCTGTCGTGGACCAAGGACTTCGACTCACACGTCAAGCGGATTTGCCTCTTCGCCGAGGCGGACAATCTGCTCGACACGTCGTACTACGACTACGGCGGCATCCGTCAGCCGGGCATCTGGGCTAAAGGCGGATTCGCAGTGAAGTTCTAAGTGAATTTCATATCTAAAAAACACACAGGCAGGGCTTGCGGGGGCTCTGCCTTTTTTTGTGTGCAATGCTTGCAGATTGTGTTCACATTGTTCATATATTTACGAATCAAAAAAATACTCTTATGAAGAAAATCTATTTTTTAGCAGCGTGCTGTCTGGCTATGTGCTTATCGGCATGTTCTGGTGATAAAGGTTCAGAGAACGGTCACGAATGGGTGGACCTCGGTCTGCCTTCTGGTACAAAGTGGGCGACATGCAACATCGGTGCAACGAAGCCAGAGGAATTCGGCAATTACTACGCTTGGGGCGAGGTGACACCTAAAGATTTTTATAATTGGAGTGCCTACAAGTACGGCAGCAATAATGACCAGCTTACAAGATATAACACAAATACACTCTACGGCAGAAACGGCTTTGCAGACGGCAAGACGGTGCTTGAACTTGAGGATGACGCTGCTCATTTCAACTGGGGCGGCAAGTGGCGCATGCCTACTCAAGATCAGCAGTACGAGCTTTATGAACAGTGCTATTGGGTGTGGACGGAAAGCTATGATGGCTCAGGAGTGAAAGGTTACATCGTCTATAAAGCCAAAGCTGAAGCTGACAAGGGTGTGACGGTATTTAAAGACATTCCGCCTCTTTCTTCTTATTCTTTGAGTGATGCCCATATTTTTCTGCCTGCTGCGGGCTATCGCCGCGATGGCGACCTCTACGCCGGGTCTCTCGGCTTCTATTGGTCCTCGTCGCTGGATACCGACTTTTGTCCGGGCGACGCGTGGAGCGTCATCTTCGATTCCGGCTTCGATTCATACGGCGTGTCCTTCGGCGACGACGGCGGCAGCGGCCGCTGCTACGGTCAGCCGGTGCGCGCCGTTATTCCAGGGGAGTGAAAGTAAAAATTGCAGATATTACGAATAAAAAAATTCAGCTCTTATGAATAAAATCTATTTTATAGCGATGTGCTGTCTGGCGATGTGCTTATCGGCATATTCGATAGATAAGGGCACGGAAAACGGTCACGAATGGGTGGATCTCGGTCTGCCTTCCGGCACAAAGTGGGCGACTTGCAACGTAGGAGCTAGCAATCCTCAAGAATATGGAAATTACTACGCTTGGGGCGAGGTTACACCTAAGGATGTTTATGACTGGAGTACTTACAAGTATGGCAGCTTAGACGAGATCAAAAAATATATAGAAAGCAGTTCTGGCAAAAACGGATTTGCAGATAGCAAGACGGTGCTTGAGCTTGAGGATGATGCAGCTCATGTGAATTGGGGTGGCAAGTGGAGAATTCCAACTCGCGAACAGCAAGACGAACTTTGTGAACAGTGCTATTGGGTATGGACTGAAAACTACAATAACTCTGGTGTAAAAGGTTATATAGTGTATAAGGCAAAGGCGTCAAGCGATAAGGACGTGAAAGTATTTAAAGATATTCCGCCTCTTTCTTCTTATTCTCTGAGCGATGCTCATATTTTTCTGCCTGCTGTGGGCTATCGCTACAATGGCGACCTCAACGGTGCCGGGTCTTTCGGCTTCTATTGGTCTTCGTCGCTGTATGCCAGCAATCCGGGCAACGCGTGGGGCGTCTACTTCAGTTCGGACTACGTGGGCAGCGGCAACATAGGTCGCTTCTGCGGTCAGTCGGTGCGCGCCGTTATTCCAGGAGAGTGAAAGTAAAATTTGCAGATATAAAAAATGCGTGAAAGAGATTTCACGCATTTTTTTGTTTTCAGTTGGGCGGTTATTTCTTCAGCACATATTTAATAAACAAGTAGCCGCCGAAAATCTGGAGCGCAATGCCCGGCAGTCCGAGCCTTATGTCCTGTGTTGCGGCATCGAGGCTGCCTGTCATTATCCATTCTCCCGCGCCGCCTATCAGTTGGTATGTCGCCACGACAGCCGCCAGTGTCAGCAGAGTGGCTTTCTGTGTCCTCGCCGCCACCCATCCTGCCGCCACGGCTAAGATTGTGGACTTCAGCAGTATCACTGGCAGAAGACTTGCGCTCGGCATTCCGAACAGCGCCGAGTTCACCACAGGCGACAGCACCGCCGTCAGCAGTCCCGTCTTCCATCCGTACTTGTACGCACCCACGAGGGTGAAGAAATATATCGGCAGAAACATCTTTCCTCCGTCAGGAATCATGTGGAACAGCTGCGGCAGTATCACGTTGCCTGCCACGAACGCCAGCGCCCACAGGTATGTCCTCGCTTCCTTGAAGTCTAAGGTGTAAAGTCTTGTCTCTGTTGTTGTCATATTCTTATGCTTTGTGTTTATTCTTCATTTGCCTCGTTCCCTTCGGCTCCGCTCATCAAGCTGCTGTCGGTTGCTGTGGTTCGACTGGCTCACCAACCAATCGTAGCCGAAGCACCGTTGTTTCTCAGCCAAGCCTTGTTTTTAGTCTATCGCTCATTTCGGCTCCGCTCAATGACCGGCTGTGTTATGTGTGCTTGCTTTTGCAATCTGTCGGTTGTATTTTTTTTCGGTCACTGTGGTTCGACAGGCTCACCAACCAAGCGTAGCCGAAGCACCGTTGTTTCTCAGCCAAGCCTTGTTTTTAGTC
>CAMHCZ010000161.1 GCA_946183755.1 uncultured bacterium
AGACTGCAACACCAGAAACTGTTGTTGCATTTACAGCTACAGCATCTACAATGGTTCTTGATGTTGCAAACAAAATCAGAATTTCTAAGATTGAAACTGGCGTAGCAACTGCAGCAAACGACGCTGAGGCTGACGCTGAGTTCGCTTACTCAGTTAAGATCAACGGCCAGAAGGTAAACGCTAAGGTTTACAACGAGCCTGTTATCGAGGTTAGCAACAACGGTGCAGCTAAGGTTGTTATCAACAAGAAGTAATTCCTTTTAAGAATAATCATAAAAAAGGAGCTCAGTCCTCTTGGAATGGCTCCTTTTTTTAGATACATTTGCGAAAACAAAGACAAATTAAAACATAAAAATCCCCTTTTCCCTTATGAGAAAAATTCTTCTTTCATTCATCATCGGTGCGTTTGCAGCCTCGGCTTTCGCTCAGAATCCCGACTACTACGGTAGCAATGATTTCTGTCAGGCGCTCACTTTCAAAAACGATACAAGTATTGCGACTGCGAACGCTGGCGAGGGCTATATGTATATCGCTCCTGGTGTCGCACCGTCAAAGTCAGGTAATAATGCCGGCAGCAAAGGTCCGACTTCGTTCACGGAAGCTGGCTTCTTTAAGTTCTTCCAGATAGGTCAGGCAAGTTTCTCTGTCAAGAACTCCAGTGAGAGCAAAGAGTGCATCAAGTACAATATCACAGGCAAGGACGGTCTCGTGGCTAACGGAGGCGATATAATCTTCCGTCTTGAGGACCTTGAGGAAGGTGACGTCTTCGCCATCAAGTATTCGCGCAAAGGCACTGCGCAGCCAAACTTCTTCAATGCAAAGAGGGAATCGGCTGTCAAGTATTGGCACATAACCGATTGGCAAGATCTGTATGACGACCCGGAGCAGGAATATACATACATCAACAATCTCGCATCCGCTATCGGCAACCGCGAGCCTGCCACCAACACCGACACTGTGGTCAACTATTACCGTGTCACCGAGGATATCAAGCACAACCCATACGTTGACCTTTACATCACAGAAGCAATCCTCTTCAACGTCTATTTCTACGCCAAGAACAGCGAGACGGCTCAGAGCATGGAGTTCGTCGTTTCTTCCAAGGACGCTGACCGCGAGGTTGTTGACACATATTATATGAATGTGGCTGGACTCAAGTCCAAGTCGCCTTTCGATGGCTTCAACATCAAAGTCAATGTGCTCGACGATAAATCCATCCGTGCCGACAAGGTGTTCATAGTCAAATAGCATTTTTTTCATTTGCAAATAGAGATACAGTAGGGGAGCGCTCATGTCGTTCCCCTTTGTTTTTGTGCTGTCGCCTTGTTCCTCCGCTTGCAATAAATCCTCAATTCTGAATAATATTTTTATCTTTTATACGTTATATTTGCACGGATAAGCGGATACACACCTATGTTTTCAGCATTGAGAAACATATTTCTTTTCATTACATTGCTGTCTGCGGCTTTGCTGTCGCAGGCGTCTGTTGTGCTGTATTCCGACGATTTCAGCGATCCTGCGGTCTGGCCAGAGTACAGCGGCAGTACCTCAATCAAGGAGGTTGAGTCGCCTTATGGCAAGCTCATAACCTTTAATGTCGCTTTTTATCCTACTCAATATAAAACGTACGATGGCGTGAAGAAGACGGGCTACCTTGATTTCCGTGCAGGAGGCTCAACTGTTGGTCCATCTACGTCTTATGTCCAGTTCCCGGACGTGGAATTCACCAATGGCGGAACCGTCACTGTGGTTTATGGCGCAGGCTCAACCAACAAGAAACTGCAGCTGCAGGAGTGGAACGGCAGTGGGTGGGTCAATGGCGACTACGAGACGGTCACTACCGTCAAGTCCAGCAAGTGGTACACTCAGAATTGGACTATCGAAGGCTCTGGCACTAAGCGACTTCGCCTTGTCATCCTCTCGTCTGGTCACCTCTACATCGCTTCTGCCGAAGTCACGTCGAACACTCCATCCATATCGTCGTCTCAGGATACCATAGTGGTCAACCCTTTGCGTCAAGGCGCTTTGGCGGACTCGGTCATCACGCTCGCGCCTGAGCATGTGGACCTCTCGGCGCTTTCTGCTACTACCGCATCGGAGTACATCTCGCTGTCGAACGACGGCGCCTCGTTCTCTAATTCTGTGGTCATGCCGTCCGAGGGAGGCAGCCTTTACGTCAGGGTGGATGCGTCGGCTCTCGAGGTCGGCACATATACGGATTCCTTGAAATTGTACGCCGTCGGTGCGAATGTCACTAAGACTGTTTTTGTGAAAGCCACGGTTGTTGACAAAAGCTCCGAGGCTTATGTCCTCGCCATCGATCTCGACGGCTATCTCGGCGATATCGACCTTTCGGCCGAGAGCATTGTCATTGCCATCGGTGACGACGCCGTTTATCCTATCACCGATTCCGACATTTCTGTCACGGTGTCAGACTATGCGTCTTACGACCTTACGGACTTCTCCATCCCGTCTGCCGACGAGTTGGAGTCTGCTTCGCCAAAGCTCACCGTCACTGCCGAGGATGGCACTTCGAAAGTCTATTCGCTTTCGTTCCGTTCAAGCGGCGGTGTTCCTACTGGTGCTGACGACGCGTCCTCAGCCACGGTAAGCGGAGCGGTTGGCGCGGTCGTGTTCTCGTCGTTCGGCGGTGCGCAAGCTGAGGTTTATTCCTTGGGCGGTGGCAAATTCATTAACGAGAATATCACATCATCATATCATATACTGCCGCTTCCGGCTGGTGTCTATGTTGTCCGTGTGTCAGGACGCACATTCAAGGTTGTGGTTAGGTAAATTCTAAATCCTTATATATATAAGAAAATGGCAAAGCAGAAAGGTAGCAGCAAGGAGACTGTTGTTGGGCGTATTACTATTTGGTTGTTGAAGTTGCTGATAGCTTTTTTCGTGCTGAGCCTGGCAGGAGTGCTTCTCTATCGCTTCGTTCCTGTCTATTACACGCCGCTCATGTGTATCAGGATGTATGAGCAGCATTCGAGAGGCGAGAAGACAAGGCTGGATCATCAGTGGGTGCCGATAGACAAGATTTCGCCAAACGTTCCTCTTGCTGCGGTAGCAGGCGAGGACGCAAAATTCCTCGATCATAATGGATTCGACGAGAAGGCTATAGTCAAAGCCATTGAACATAATAAGAAAGGCAAGAGCGTCCATGGAGCCAGCACCATAACACAGCAGGTGGCTAAAAACGTCTATCTGTTTCCTTCGAGAATATTCCTGCGAAAGGGGCTTGAGGTTTATTTCACAATGCTCATCGAACTTTGCTGGAGCAAGGAGCGCATCATGGAGGTTTATCTTAACTCCATCGAGATGGGTGATGGCATATACGGCATAGAGGCTGCGGCTAAGCATTATTACGGATGCTCGGCTTCCGAGCTTGACAAGAAGCAGGCGGCTACCATCGTTTCGTGCTTCCCTAATCCTATTAAAAGGACTCCGGACCACATGACGAAAGATGCTTTGCGCCATCGCCGACAAATACTAAAGGGCATGACTTACCTCAAATCTGTCAAATTCGATTAATCGGTCGTGTTTTGTAAAACGTTGAAGTGGTGGTAGTTGACTGCGTGAGCGAAAAAATATTTTCAAAAAACTTCATTTTTCGCTTGCCGGTTTAAAATCTTGCCGTATCTTTGCATTCGCCTCTTGAGAGAAAGGGTGCGAAAATTGAAATTCTGATAGCAAAGTGGAGTTCTTCGCAAAATAGCGGTGCTATTTTATTGAAAATCAACCTTCTCAAATTTTTTTCAAAAAAACTTCTGAAAAAGTTTGGCAGAAGAAAAAAAGTCCCTACCTTTGCATCCGCAAAAACGAGAGAGGGGTGTGCCGAGAGGCGCTCCGAATCTACGAAAGAGCGATCTTTAAAGTACTGAATGCAATAGAAATTTGAGAGATGCCTGGTGATATACACCAGGGTCGATTCCTGGCCTTTGTGCTATGTGCATGAAGGTTTTTGAGAGAAAGACCGGGGGATGACGAAGGTTTTAAAATTAAGAATAATATTAGAACGAAGAGTTTGATCCTGGCTCAGGATGAACGCTAGCGACAGGCCTAACACAT
>CAMHCZ010000162.1 GCA_946183755.1 uncultured bacterium
CGCTCTACGACGTAATCCGACAGCTCGAGCCTGATCTTTTCCGCAAGGTGACTGGTCTTGAACTCAAGGATTTCGACTTGCTCGTTTCACTTGGAGTGTTCAACCGCGAGCTAATGAACGATGCCGTGTACAAATTCAAGCGATACGAGGACTCATCGCTCACCTACACCGGCATAAACACGCACAAGGGCGAGAACGTTGGCGGATATGACACAGTCGTGTCGCAAGAGGTGTTCGACGAGCAACACCCAACTGTGTCGCTTTCTGAAGACGAAGAATAACATTTCTCCTTCTGTGCCAAAACAAAAAGGCAGCCTCTCGGCTGCCTTTTTGTTACTACTCCAGCAATAGCCATTTCCAAATAGGGACTACTTCAATTTTTTTGCCTTTGTAAGTGATAGTATCCTCCTCGTCGTAAGTGATAACTAATAGCTTTTTACATTTAGCGTAGTCTGCAAATAATGAAAGTGCGGAAAGTTCGCGTTTCAGCGTGTTCTCACTGTCTCCTTGCAAACGATAGCACGCTTGTATAGCCATAGATTCGCTTGGAATATAAAAATCAACTTCAACGTTCTTTTTGTAATAGTACAGATTGTTGTAATCATCAGTCGCATAACGTTTCATGAGTGTTATTGCCACTTGATTTTCAAGTAGTTTTGTATTCGCATCAAAAAGGCTTATCGAAAGTAGGCCATTGTCAGAAAAATAATTTTTCTGACTCATCGCACGCTCGACTATGCTTGAAGCAAAGTTCTCTATCGAAAATAAAAGAAAGGCGTCCTTCATATTTCCGATGTAGTCGCTAATCGTGCTGCGAGTAATTTTTGCTCCGGTGGATTTCAGTACATTGCACAAATGATTAATAGATGATGGCTGCATAACACTCTGTGCTAATTTGCGCTGAAGAAGCATTACGTTGTTGCTGTCGCGTATATTATTACGCACAATAATATCACCTAAAAGAATCTTTTTCAGCAACATGCTAAGCCATTCGCGTGGATTGTCCTTATTGAAGCTCTCGGCAAACCCTCCATACATAAAATAGTTATCAAATGCTGACTTGATACGAGCAAGCTGTTGACCAGAGAATTGCCAGTTGTCAGTTATCTCTATCTGTTTGTACGCTAAATATTCACGGAATGAGAAAGGATGTATTTGGCGAGTGATATAGCGTCCGCCTAAGGTCGTTGCAATCTCTTTACTGAGCATTTTCGCATTGCTACCAGTAATGAAAACGTGATATTTCTGGTCTGCTAATCGGCGTGCGAATTTTTCCCAACCATCTATGATTTGTATTTCATCAAGATAAATCTGCGGCTTCCTTTCTGGATAAAGTTCAGCATAGCAAGTCAGGATAGTTTGAAAGTCAGACATTGTGAAATCTCCCAAACGGTCGTCCTCGAAGTTTATGTATAAAACATCTGCTATTTCGCAATCTTTGTTTTTTACACGTTCTGCAATGTGCTGAAATATGGTGTATGATTTTCCAGCTCGTCTTAGTCCAACAAGAACATAATTAGAAGTCTCGTCGAAAACTGTATTTCGATGAACATATGATAATTGAGGTATATTTTCCTGGAACTCAATTATTATTTGCTTTATAATTTGCTTTTCTATCATAATTCAAATTTCAGCAAATATAATAATTGTTTTCTATGAAGAGCAATTTTTATCAAAAAGCTGCCTTCTATAGGAAGCAATTTTTACTATATGATTGTATTGCATAGAAAGCAAGTATTGCTTCGTGAATATGAAAACCTCCGTATATCACAAGTCTTACGCCATTACGAATAGACTAAAGAATTGATCCCCAAAAAAACTTCTCCTACCAACTAAAAAGGCAGCCTCTCGGCTGCCTTTTGTTTATCTCTTAATCTCGTAATATCTTCACTTCCACACGCCTGTTTTCCCGTCGGTGCTCCGCCGTCTTGTTGTCGTGCACTGGGTTGTCGTAGGCCATGGAGCGGACCTCGATGTTCTCTTCCCTGACGCCCTTGCGAATCATCCATTTCTTTATCGTGGTGGCGCGGAGCATTCCCATTCTTACGTTCACCTCGCGCGAGCCTATGTCGCAAGTGTTGCCCACGAGCGCTATCTTAAGGTCGTTGCGCTCCTTCATCAGTTCCACGAGTTCATCGTATGCCGCCTGCTCCTTCTCGTTCATCTTGCCGTCCCATACGTTGTTGAACTCGAAGTGTATTGCTATCTCGTTAGCCAGCTCGTCGGCCTTCACCATATCGCCCTCGTCGTCGGTCACAGTCACTGTGATTGTCTGCTTGTCGCCGTTGGTGAGCGTGCAGGTTATCTTCGCAGTACCCTTGTGCAAGGCTGTCAGTTTGCCTGTGTTTTGGTTCACGGTCAGGACGCTTTCGTTGTCGCTTGTCCATTTGCCTTTAGGCAGTCCTGGCTTCATGTGCAGCGCCGTGTCCGCTTTTACGTCCATCGTGAAATCCTCCTCTTCTATGATTTCGGTGTATGGTATTCTGTGCTTTGTCTTTATCGGGATGGACCTCAGTTCCACGCCGTTCTTCTCGAGCACGAGCGTATCCTCCCCCACTTCGAGTATTCGTCCTTCCAATTCCTCTTTCCTGACAAATACGGCATTGCTGCGCGAGTGCCATTCTGTGCCTTCTAACAGGCTCAGGTCGAACGAGTCGGATATGGTGTAAACATTTTCGGTCGTGTCGCGGAATATCAGCGGAGCCGACGCCACATACGCCACCTCTTTGGTCCGGTCGCCCTTGAGTCTCGGGTAGAAGCCGTCGGTAAACTCCCATTCGCCGTTCAGCTTGCCTTTGAGCGAGTCGCCGAGCATCTGGTTAGTGAACAGTCTTGTGGTGTCCGCCACGCCCTTCTTCTTGTTGCCGAAGGCGTTTCGGCTGACGCACATCTGACCGTCGTAGTATGTGTTGGTGACTTCCACTCCTCGCTTGTATCCGACTATGGCACCCGACTCATCGCCGCCTATCACATCGCCGCAGTTCAGGCTCTGGCTTATCTCCGAGCTGCCTGCCGCATATCCGCTTATGCCGCCGATGCACTGCGCCTTGCCGCGTGGATTGCTGTTCTCCACTACAGCCGCGTTCACTGACGACGAAATCTTCGTGCGTCTCGCGTAGCCGCTTATGCCGCCTGCATAGTCGTCGTTCATCTGTATCTTGCCTGTGTTGGAACACATGTAGATAGTCGAGTTCTCGATATATCCGACGATGCCGCCAGTTCTCTGGCCGCCGGACTTTATGACGCCGTAGTTGGCGCTCTGCTCGATGCGTGAGTTCTTAGTGACCGAGCCAGCCACACCACCGACATTGTAAACCGAACCTGTGACTGAGCCTCCGTTGACGCTGTTGCGCACAACCGACTCGCCGTCCATGAATCCGGCGATGCCGCCGCAAGTCTTGTGACCTGAGACCTCAGCCTTGTTCTCGCAATCCACAACGACTGCGTTCTTTGACATCTGACCGACGATGCCGCCCACGAATCTGACACCGGACACACGTCCGCTCTCGACTCTGACGTTCTTAAGCGTCGCGCCGTCGGACATACAGCCGACCACAGCGCCGACATTCTCCAAGCCGTGCACCATGCAGTTTTTCAGCGTCAGGTTGCTTATCATGCCGAACTTGACATAGCCGAACAGTCCGACTTGGCTTTGTTTCTTCTGGTCGAAATACAGCCCGCTGACAACGTGTCCGTCGCCGTCGAAGTTTCCGCAGAATGCGATGCCCTTGAGCGCGCTCTTGCTCCAGCCTATAGGCTGCCATCCTTCGTTGGAGTAGCCGTAAAGGTCAATATCGTTTGTGAGTTTCAGGAATTTGCCCTCGTAGGAGTCTCCGCCACGAACATTGTCCGACAGCTCTTTGAGGTCTTCAGCCGAATTTATGGTGTATGGGTCGTCAACTGTTCCCAAGCCTCCAATGGAAGCCGAAACAGTCATGGCAGCCATTGCCATAACCCACAAAAACAATATCCGGCGTAATTTTTTCAAGAAAAAATCTACTTATTCAAGTGCAAAAGTATGCAGATTAGGCATAAAA
>CAMHCZ010000163.1 GCA_946183755.1 uncultured bacterium
GGACTCCACCAGGCGCTCGAGGCAAAGGAAAGCGTCAAAGTGGAGGCAGCGACACAGACATTCGCTACCATCACGCTCCAGAACTACTTCAGAATGTACCACAAGCTTTCGGGCATGACCGGTACGGCAGAGACAGAAGCGGGCGAGTTCTGGAACATATACAAGCTCGACGTCGTCGTGATACCTACGAACAAGCCTATCGCAAGAATAGACATGAACGACCGTATCTACAGAACGAACCGCGAGAAATACAACGCCGTAATCGAAGAGATTGTAGGCCTCGTGGAACAAGGACGTCCGGTGCTTGTAGGTACGACATCAGTAGAAATATCAGAGTTGCTGAGCAAAATGCTTACACTCAGAAAGATAAAGCACAACGTACTGAACGCCAAGCTGCACCAGAAGGAAGCGGAAATCGTTGCGTTGGCTGGACAGAAAGGCACAGTGACCATCGCCACCAACATGGCGGGTCGTGGTACCGACATCAAGCTGACTGACGAGATAAAGGAACTCGGCGGTCTGGCGATCATCGGTACAGAAAGACACGAGTCAAGACGTGTTGACCGTCAGCTCAGAGGACGTGCCGGCCGTCAGGGAGACCCAGGATCATCAGTATTCTACGTTTCGCTCGAGGACAAGCTCATGCGTCTGTTCGGTTCGGAGAGAATCTCGAAACTCATGGACAGAATGGGATTCAAGGAAGGCGACATGATAGAGCACTCAATGCTCTCGAAAGCCGTAGAGAACGCTCAGAAGAAAGTCGAGGAAAACAACTTCGGAATAAGAAAGAGACTGCTGGAGTACGATGACGTGATGAACTCACAGCGTGAAGTCGTATATGCCCGCAGACACCACGCACTCATGGGCGA
Organism: uncultured bacterium; assembly: GCA_946183755.1. GTDB lineage: Bacteria > Bacteroidota > Bacteroidia > Bacteroidales > Paludibacteraceae > UBA4363. The sequence goes on from CAMHCZ010000163.1 coordinate 870, forward strand.
GAGAATCGGCGTCGATATAGCGAACATGTTCTACGACACCACTATCGCCATGATAGAGAACAACGGCGACGACTTCGCCGCACTCGAAGAAAACGTCCTCTCGGTTTACGGAATGGAAACGCCATTCAACGAAGAGGAGTTCACAAAGATGAAGCCAGAAGAAGCGGCAGGAAAACTGTACGAAACAGCATTGGCGACATTCAAGAGAAGAACGGAAAGAATAGCTGAAGTCGCAAACCCAGTCATAAAGAAGGTTTACGAAGAGAAGGGCGAGCAGTTCGAGAACATTCTCATACCTATAACTGACGGAAAGAGAATGATAAATGTCAAAGTAAACCTGAAGAAGGCTTACGAGACTGAGTCAAAAGAGGTCATCAAGGAATTCGAGAAGACTGTCATGCTCTATGTGATAGACGATGCATGGAAAGAGCACCTCAGAGAGCTCGACGACCTGAGAGGCAACGTCCAGAATGCTTCATACGAGCAGAAAGACCCACTCGTGATATACAAGCTCGAGTCCTTCAACCTCTTCAAGACAATGATTGACAGCATAAACAATCAAGGTCTTGCGATACTGATGAGAGGTCAGATACCTGTACAGCAGCCAGAGCAGGTAAGACAGGCTGCGCCAGAGCAGAGACAGGACTACCGCCAATACAAGACAAGAAAAGACGAGGCTGCGCCTACCACTTCGGAAGGCCAGAGAGAGGCAAGCCACCAGGACACAAGAGCGCAGCAGAAGCAGCAGCCTGTGCATGCCGACAAGAAAATCGGAAGAAACGACCCATGTCCATGCGGCAGCGGCAAGAAGTACAAGAACTGCCACGGCAGAGACTTAGTGTAAAAAACAAAAGACGAATACAATGTTAAGCGCAGTAGTTTGGAATGTAGATCCTATTCTGTTTAAGCTCGGACCAGTGCAAGTACATTGGTACGGACTGATGTGGGCAGTGGGATTCCTCGTCGGGTATTATATGCTTGTGAGAATGTTCAAGCACGAGAAATGTCCGGACGACTGGGCTGACAAGATATTCATATACATGGCCATAGGAACCATAATAGGCGCGAGACTCGGTCACTGCCTGTTCTACGGTTTCGGACACTACATGGCAAATCCCGTCGAGATTCTCAAGATATGGGAAGGCGGACTGTCGAGCCACGGCGGAGCCATCGGAATCCTGATAGCCATGTACTTCTACAACAAGCACGTCAGCAAAAAAGGATACATCTGGATTTTCGACAGGCTCGTGCTGGCAGTCGGATTCTGCGGAGCGTGCATACGCTTCGGAAACCTCATGAACTCCGAGATTTACGGCGGACCTACCGACCTGCCTTGGGGATTCATATTCGTGAGGGACGGTCAGACTGTGCCATGCCACCCTACACAGCTCTACGAAGTGACATACTGCCTTGTGGCGCTTGCCGTCGCATCGTACATGTACTGGGTAAAAGGGCTGCAGGAGAAGCGAGGACTCATCCTCGGCACATTCCTCATAATCGTATTCCTGACAAGATTCCTTTTGGAGTTCATCAAGAACGACCAGGAAGCTTTCGAGGCGGACATGGCGCTCAACATGGGACAGATACTCAGCATTCCTTTTGTGATATGGGGAGTGTATTTGATAATAAAAGCCTTACGTAACAAATAAACACTTGCAAATTATGAAAAAGGTTATCATCATCGCTTTAACTATCGCAGCCGCGCTGCTTGCTACAAGTTGCAAATCAGGCTGCGGATGTCCTGGAGGCGCAGGATACGGTCATGTAATTGACACAGAGATCAGCATCGAGGCAAATGCCTAAGTCAGAAATTAAACATATTAAAAAAAAATTATCATAAAAAAAACTACTCACAAGTAAAAACGGGAGTAAAATATGTTATAGAACATATTTTATGATTAATTTTGCGTTATCAACTAATCAATTATAAAGGAACAAAAACAATGATCAAAATTGGTATTAACGGATTCGGTCGTATCGGCCGTTTCGTATTCCGCGCAGCACAGACTCGCAATGACATCCAGGTTGTAGGTATCAACGACCTTTGTCCAGTTGATTACTTGGCTTACATGCTCAAGTATGACACAATGCACGGACAGTTCGAGGGCACAATCGAGGCAGACGTTGAGAAGAGCCTTCTTATCGTAAACGGTAAGTCTATCCGCGTAACAGCAGAGAAGGATCCTAACAACTTGAAGTGGAACGAGGTTGACGCTGAGTACGTTGTAGAGTCAACTGGTCTTTTCTTGACAGAGGAGAAGGCACAGGCTCACATCAACGCAGGTGCAAAGTACGTTGTGATGTCAGCTCCTTCAAAGGACGCTACTCCAATGTTCGTATGCGGTGTTAACTTCGACAAGTATGTTAAGGGCACAAAGTTCGTTTCTAACGCATCTTGTACTACTAACTGCTTGGCTCCTATCGCTAAGGTGCTGAACGACAAGTTCGGAATCGAGAACGGTCTGATGACTACAGTTCACTCAACTACTGCAACTCAGAAGACTGTTGACGGTCCATCATTGAAGGACTGGAGAGGCGGTCGTGCTGCTTCTGGCAACATCATCCCTTCATCAACAGGTGCTGCTAAGGCTGTAGGTAAGGTTATCCCTGAGCTGAACGGCAAGCTGACTGGTATCTCAATGCGTGTTCCTACTTTGGACGTATCTGTTGTTGACTTGACAGTTAACCTGTCTAAGCCTGCAACTAAGGAGGCTATCTGCGCTGCAATGAAGGAGGCATCTGAGGGCGAACTCAAGGGCGTACTTGGCTACACTGAGGACGCAGTTGTTTCTTCAGACTTCCTGGGCTGCACATTGACTTCTATCTTCGACGCAAACGCTGGAGTTTACCTCACAGACAAGTTTGTAAAGGTAGTTTCATGGTACGACAACGAGATCGGCTACTCTAACAAGGTTCTCGAACTCATCGCACACATGAAGAAGGTTAACGGATAATCCCAATAACACATTCTATAAAAAAATCCTTAGGCTCTTTGAGTCTGAGGATTTTTGTTTTGCAGCACCCTGAGCGAAGGTTGCTGAGCGAAGCCGAAGCAAAAAACAATCATTTTTCTTGGTAGAGCCGTG
>CAMHCZ010000164.1 GCA_946183755.1 uncultured bacterium
ACCATCTGAGCCATGTCATTCTCTTCCTCACGACGTGCCAGAATACCTCCGAACACCTTGGGATGAAGGGTCTTTACGCGGCCGCCCAGGATTGACGGATAACCTGTAAGCTCCTCTACTGCCTGACAAGGAACGCCAAGCGACTCGATGAAACTCTGAGTGCCACCAGTTGAGATGAGTGTCACACCGTCCTCGTGCAGTTTCTTCACGATGTTGTCAAGTCCGTTGTCCTTGTGGAATACGGAAATAAGGGCGGATTTAATTTTTTTACTGTCAGCCATTTATGCTATTAAAAAATATTTTTAGGTCACAAAGTTATCAAAAATATGCGTATAGAAATACATATAAGAGGCATAAAATAAAGTTTTTTGAAAAAATAAGACCTATGTGTCTATACCAATGTGTGAAAATAGTATATTCGCACTATTTTATATGCTTTTACGAACTTGGTCTGAATATTGGCAACAATCTTTTGGACGCAGGTATCGACAAACTTGAGTGGGACAAATTTCTGAAGGGAGTGAAGGACTCGATGGAGAAAAATGACCAGGAAATGACAAACCAGGAGGCTCAGCAGGAACTGAACAGCTTCTTCGCTAAACTGCAGGCCGACGCCGAGGCGAAGAACTCGAAGCAGGAGAAGACTTTCCTCGACAACAACGCTAAGCGCGAGGAGATTACTGTGCTGCCTTCGGGACTGCAATACGAGATACTCACAGCCGGCGACGGCGCGAAGCCTAAAGCCACAGACAAGGTGAAGTGCCACTACGAGGGAACGCTGATAGACGGAACAGTATTCGACAGCTCATACCGCAGAGGCGAGCCTGCCGTGTTCGGCGTGAACCAGGTGATAGCCGGATGGGTAGAGGCGCTGCAGCTGATGTCTGTAGGCTCGAAGTGGAGACTTTACATCCCTTACAGACTGGGCTACGGCGAGCACGGAGCAGGAAGTTCCATCCCTCCATACTCAACACTTATATTCGATGTGGAGCTGCTGGATATTGTATAACACAGAAAAACAATAAGCATGAGAAAGATAACTTGCATTTTACTGGTATTGGCGATGGCTGCAGGCGTATGCGCAAAGAAGAAGAGCTCTGCAGTCAAGAGCAACGATGTAGTGCTGACAAGCACGATGGACAGCGTGAGCTACGCAGTCGGAGTCAGTGTCGGCGTGGATGTGAAGAAGCAGCTGCTTGAGAGATTCCTCGACAACAAGCAGAACAACAAAATCGTGGCCGAGGCGTTCCTTAAAGCCATAAGCGGCGATTCTGTGATATTCAGCAAGCGCCAGGCGGACTCGATTTCTTCGACTTTCTTCGCTGCGGAGATGAAGAAAAAGAATGACGCATGGAAGACCAAGAACACCAACTTCTTGGCGACAAACTCGAAGGCGGCTGGCGTGAAGACCACTGAGTCCGGACTCCAGTACAAGATGATAAAATCCGGCAACGGCAAGAAACCGTCTGCCAGCAACACCGTGAAGGTGCACTACGAGGGCAAATTGATAGACGGAACGGTATTCGACAGCTCAAGGAAGCGCCGCGAGCCGATAGAGTTCAAGCTCGACCAGGTGATAAAGGGCTGGACCGAGGGACTGCAGCTCATGGACGAGGGCTCTGTGTATGAGCTCTACATTCCGTACGAACTGGGCTACGGCGAGAGGCCTATGAGCAACATCCCTGCATACTCCACATTGGTGTTCAACGTGGAGCTGCTCGAAATCAAATAACGCACAACACTAAACAACTTATATTTTAAAATGAAAAAGAGCTTAATTATGGTCAGCGCGGCTGCAGTTGCAGTGCTGATGGCGTCTTGCTCAAACAAGGGCAACGACGAGTTGAACAATTCTGATGATTCGCTTTCATACGCTTACGGAGTAGGCTACGGCAGCCACATCTCCGAGCAGTATCTCGAGGGCGCGAACGAAGGCGCTAAGTACGACGCTCTGATGAAGGGCATCGAGGAAGGAATGAAGGGCGACAGCATAATGAAGTATTATGTCGTAGGTCTTCAGATAGGCGACGAGCTGAGACAGGAGTCTGAGAACGGACTGATGAACGACTCGACTCTCAAGCTGGACAAGGACAAGGTTTTCTACGCTCTTAAGAAGGCCATCGCCAAGGAAGAGCTGAAGATGACAAAGGAGCAGTCTGGCGAAGTGATACAAGACATCATCCGCAAGAAGCTTGAGGCAGCGTCGATAAGCAAGTACGGCGACTACAAGAAGCAGCAGGAGGCATTCCTGAGCAAGAACGGCAAGAGAGAGGGCGTTGTGACTACAGAGTCTGGTCTGCAGTACGAGATAGTGAAGGCTGGCAACGGCGCTAAGCCAACACTGAGCGACATCGCTGTAGTGTATTACAAGGGAACGCTGACCGACGGCACAGAGTTCGACTCGACAGAGAAGCACGGAGGCAAGCCAGCCGAGATGCCGCTCGCATCTCTCATCCCAGGCTGGAAGGAGGCTTTGCAGCTGATGCCTGCAGGTTCTAAGTGGAAGATCTACATCCCAAGCAACTTGGGCTACGGCTCAAACGACATGGGAACAATCAAGCCTTACTCTACCTTGGTGTTCGAGGTCGAGTTGCTTGAGGTTAAGCCAGCAGCGCAGCCACAGCAGTAAGAAGACAATTAGTTTTTCATAAAGATGAGCGGCGGGATTCCAGCAAAAGGGGTTCCGCCGCTTTTTGTTTAACGTTGCATTTTTGTATGTGCTGAATACGATTACGGAAAAATTTCTTTAATTTCGCTCCTTGTTAATCAACTTCAAAAGGAAACACAATAAACAATCGTAAAATATGGCTAACACACCAGAATTCAAGTACGCTCCTATGTTCCAGTTGGGCAAGGACGATACTGAGTACCGTTTGCTCTCGAAGGAGGGCGTTTCAGTAGGCGAGTTTGAAGGACACGAGATTCTGAAGGTCTCAAAAGAGGCTCTCACGCTGCTTGCACAGCAGGCTTTCCACGATGTGGAGTTCATGTTGCGCCGCGAGCACAACCTTCAGGTTGCCGCAATTCTTAATGACCCAGAGGCATCAGAAAACGACAAATACGTTGCATTGCAGTTCCTTCGCAATGCCGAGACAGCATGCAAGGGCATTCTGCCTTTCTGTCAGGATACTGGTACAGCCATTATTCACGCCGAGAAGGGACAGCAGGTTTGGACAGGCTTCGAGGATGAGGAGGCTCTCTCGCGCGGCGTGTTCAACACATTCACACAGGACAATCTGCGCTATTCGCAGAACGCTCCACTCAACATGTACGACGAGGTGAACACTCGCTGCAACCTTCCTGCACAGATTGACATCGAGGCTTGCGAGGGCGCAGAATACCGCTTCGTGATGGTTGCAAAGGGTGGCGGCTCTGCCAACAAGACATATTTCTACCCGATGACAAAGGCTACAATCCAGAACGAGGGCACTCTCATCCCATTCCTTGTGGAGAAGATGAAGAGCCTCGGAACAGCCGCTTGTCCTCCTTATCACATCGCATTCGTAATTGGCGGTACTTCGGCAGAGAAGAACCTTCTCACCGTAAAGCTCGCTTCAATAAAGTATTACGACAATCTGCCTACAACAGGCGACGAGACTGGCCGCGCGTTCCGCGATGTTGAGTTGGAGAAGAAACTTCTCGTTGAGGCTCACAAGATTGGTCTTGGCGCACAGTTCGGCGGTAAGCATCTTGCCCACGATATCCGCGTGGTTCGTCTGCCACGCCACGGTGCATCTTGCCCAATCGGTATGGGCGTAAGCTGCTCTGCCGACCGTAACATCAAGGCTAAGATTAACAAGGATGGTATCTGGCTTGAGAAGATGGATTCAAACCCATCAGAACTTATTCCTGAGGAGTATCGTCGTCCGGGCGAGGGCGCAAAGGGCGTTGAGATCGACC
>CAMHCZ010000165.1 GCA_946183755.1 uncultured bacterium
AAACAGCGAGGACTTCAAGGAAGAGTTCGACATGCTGCTCAGAGACTATGTTGGCAGACCGTCTCCGCTCTATCTCGCCAAGAGGCTTTCGGCAGAAATAGGCGCTAAGATATACCTCAAGAGAGAGGACCTGAACCACACAGGCGCGCACAAGATAAACAACGCGATAGGACAGATACTCTTGGCCAAAAGGATGGGCAAGACCAGAATACTGGCGGAGACAGGCGCAGGACAGCACGGCGTGGCTACAGCCACAGCGGCGGCGCTGATGAATATGCAGTGCGTCGTCTATATGGGCGAGACCGATGTGGAGAGGCAGTTCTTGAACGTGCAGAAGATGAAGATGCTGGGCGCGACGGTGGTGCCAGTGACTTCTGGCAACAAAACGCTGAAGGACGCAACAAACGAGGCGTTCAGAGACTGGTGCAACCATCCGGAGGACACGTTCTACATAATCGGCTCGGCTGTGGGCGCGCATCCATACCCAGACATGGTGGCGAGATTCCAGTCGGTGATAAGCGAGGAGATAAAGAAGCAGCTGCTGGAGCAGGAGGGACGTGATTATCCTGACTACCTCGTGGCTTGCGTAGGCGGCGGCAGCAATGCGGCAGGCACGTTCTACCACTATCTGAACGACGAGAGAGTGAAGCTGATAGAGGCAGAGGCTGGCGGACTGGGTGTCGATACCGACAAGACTGCGGCCACGATATACTGCGGCACAGAAGGCATATTGCACGGCAGCCGTTCGCTGGTGATGCAGGACGAGGACGGACAGATAATAGAGCCGTATTCGATTTCGGCAGGACTCGACTATCCAGGCATCGGTCCGCTGCACGCCCACTTGGCAAAGACAGGCAGAGCAGAGGTGTTGCCGATAAACGACGACGAGGCGCTGAAAGCCGCGTTCGAACTGACCAAAATCGAAGGCATAATCCCGGCGCTCGAAAGCTCGCATGCCCTGGCGGCGTTGCACAAGGTGAAGTTCAAGCCTGAGGATGTGGTCGTGCTGACCGTCTCGGGACGAGGCGACAAGGACATGCCAACATACATAAAGAATTTCAATGTCTAAAGAATAAAAACAAAGCGATATGCAAAACATAAATATCAAAGTAAACAGCGAGACTTATCTTGGCGACCTGCAGACACCTGTGGGCATATACTTGAAAATAAGGGATTTATATGTAGAGTCGGTGCTGCTGGAGAGTTCGGACTACAACAGTACAGAAAACAGTATGTCATACGTGGCGTTCAAGCCGCTGGCGTCGTTCGTGGCGGAGTCTGGCGAGATAACCATGACTTATCCCGGCGGCGAGAAGGAGACTGTGAGCGTGAAAGACAAGAACACGCTGCCTGACACATTCCAGGAGTACATAAAGAAGTTCTGCGTTTCCGACGCAGACAAGGAACTGGGTGCAAACGGTTTCTTCGGCTATTCGAGCTACGAAGCGATACAGTATTTCGAGGATATAAAACTGTCGGCCGAGCATAAACCAGAGAATAAAGTGCCTGAGGTCAACTATGTGTTTTACAAATATATAATCGCGTTCAACCACTACAAGAACGAGATAAAGATAATCGAGAATCTGCTGCCTGGCGAGACAGAGACGCAGATACCTAAAATCATCGGCATACTGAACAACCCGATAGTGAGCGAGTTCCGATTTGAGCTCGACGGCGATGAGCAGTCCGACATAACCGACGACGAGTTCAGAGCCATGGTGACCAAGGGCAAGGAGAACTGCTACAAGGGCAATGTGTTCCAGATTGTGCTGTCGAGACGTTTCTCGCAAGGATACAAGGGCGATGACATGATGCTCTACAGAAAACTGCGTTCGATAAATCCGTCGCCTTATCTGTTCTATTTCGACTTCGGCTCGTTCAGAATCTTCGGCTCGTCGCCAGAGGTTCACCTGATGGTGAAGGACAACAAGGCGTACATAATGCCGATAGCCGGCACGATGAGGAGAACCGGCAACATAGAAGAGGACAAGAAGATAGCCGAGAAACTGCTTGCCGACCCTAAGGAGAACGCCGAGCACATAATGCTTGTGGACCTGGCGCGAAACGACTTGAGCCGCAACACCGACAATGTGAGAGTGGAGCAGCTGCGCACAGTGCAGTATTACTCGCATGTGATACACCTTGTGTCTTCGGTGGCTGGCGACATGCCAAAGAACGTGAATCTGATGAAGCTGTTCGCCGACACATTCCCGGCAGGAACGCTATCAGGCGCGCCTAAGGTGAAGGCGATGCAGCTGATAGACGAGATAGAAAGATATGACAGAGGCTTCTACGGCGGATGTATCGGATTCATCGGGCTGAACGGCACAAGCAATCAGGCGATAACGATACGCTCGTTCCTCTCTCGCGACAACAGGCTCTACTATCAGGCAGGAGCGGGCGTTGTGGCAAAGTCGAACGAGGAGAGCGAGTTGCAGGAAGTGAACAACAAGCTTGCGGCACTGAGAAACGCCATGAAGGTGACAAGTTCAAAAATTTAATCATCAGGAGGAAACAGCAATGGAAACAAGAATATTAGTGTTGGACAATTACGACTCGTTTACATATAACATCGTTCAGATAGTCAAGGATTTGGGGTATAAGGTTGACGTTTACAGGAATGACAAGATATCGCTGGACGAAGTGGGCAAGTACGACAAGATAATCCTGTCGCCTGGTCCGGGAGTGCCATCGGAGTCTGGTATATTGCTCGATGTGATAAAGACATACGCTTCGAAGAAAAGCATCTTCGGCATCTGTCTCGGCGAGCAGGCGATAGGCGAGGCGTTCGGCGCGAAGCTGACTAATCTGTCAAGCGTTTACCACGGCATAAGCTCAAAAATAAAGATAACGAAGCAGGACGAATACACGTTCGCAGGACTGCCAGCGGAAATCGAGGTGGGAAGATACCATTCTTGGGTGGTTGACGCAGAAGGGCTGCCGGAGTGTCTTGAGGTGACTTCTGAGACCGAGGACGGACTAATCATGGGACTCAGACACAAGGCATACGACGTGAGAGGCGTGCAGTTTCATCCGGAGTCGGTGCTGACACCTTCGGGCAAGACCATTTTAGAGAACTTTCTTAAGAAATAAAACAAAAGAAGATATATGAAAAAGGTATTATTACGACTGGCGGCTCACGAAGTGCTGAGCAAGGAAGAAGCCGAGCAGGTGATGCTGAACATGGCGGCAGGGCAGTACAGCAACGAGCACATAGCCGCATTCCTGACGGTATTCAACATGAGGGCGATAACGCTCGACGAGTTCGTGGGATTCAGGGACGCGCTGCTCACGACAGCCAAGAAGATAGACTTGTCGGACTTTGAGACGGTCGATGTAGTGGGCACTGGCGGCGACGGCAAGAACACGTTCAACATCTCCACACTGAGCTGCTTTGTGCTCGCAGGCGCGGGATTCAAGGTGGCTAAGCACGGAAACTTCGGCTCGTCATCGGTAAGCGGTGCGTCAAACGTGCTGCTGCACTATGGAGCCAACTTCACCAATGACGAGGAGGTCATAAAGAAATCCATCGACCAGTCGGGATTCTGCTTCCTGCACGCGCCTTTGTTCAATCCTGGAATGAAGTACGCCGCGCCAGTGAGAAAGGCGCTTGCCGTGCCTACGTTCTTCAACCTTATGGGACCGCTGATTAACCCGGCGAGACCGAACCATCAGCTTTGGGGCGTTTACAACCTCGAGAAGACAAGGCTTTACAATTACGTCTGTCAGAAGACCGGCATCGACTACACGCTTGCCCATTCGACCGACGGATACGACGAAATCTCTCTGACAGCGCCAGCCAAGATAATCACAAGAAATTCAGAGACCGTGGTTACACCA
>CAMHCZ010000166.1 GCA_946183755.1 uncultured bacterium
TATGAGGTTACGGCATTTTCATTATTTTTGTAGAAGGACAATAGATAAAATGGCAACTATAAAAAACACAAGCCCGATAATAAAGGGCATCATCATACTACTATCGCTCACAATCTGCATATCGATTGCATCACAAGGCAAATACATAAAGCTGTTCAACGAAGGGAACACAAGCGAGGCTAACGAGATAATAGACAATGTCTTATCAAAAAAGGAAGCAGACCCTTGCGCATTGTTCTACAAAGCCTTGATACTCTCCGACCCGAAATCCAGCATCTACAATCCCAAGCTGGCATACACTACCCTCGAGAATTCCAAGAAGAACTTCAACAAGGAGAAAAACAAGGAGAAATTCCAGAAGCTCGGCATAGACTACTCTAAATACAGAAAGCTGAACGACTCCATCTGCAAGCGCGCGCTCAGAGACGCACAGGCGATAAACACCGAGGAAGCGTATCTGGACTACATCGCATATTACAAGAAAGCGCCGATGGACTATGTGAAGACGGCAAGGTCCGGACTCGCCTCTGACTCATATCTCAACGCCAAGAAGAAGAACACGATAGAAGCGTATCAGGGTGTGATAAAAAGATTCGGAAAGTCAAGATACGCCGATTCCGCCAGAGTGAGAATCTACGCATTGGAGTACCAGAAAGTAGAAAGGTCACAATCCGTGGAGGACGCGCTGAATTTCATCCGCAAGTATCCGCGTGCGCCGCAGACCGAGAAAATCCAGGACATGGTGGACAGCATCGAATACGTCAAGACAGTTAAACCGAACGACTGGACCACATTCCGCGACTATCTGAACTCGCACCCCGAAAGCTCGCTCTACGAACGCGCCGAAGACTCGATCTTCAGTATCTACAAAAGGAGCGACAACTACGACGAGAAGATAGACATAGCCGAATACGGAGCGACATACTTCAGCGGAAGGCACAGAATAGCCATACTGAAGGACTTCCACGACATCTACACAAGCGACGGCGACGCAATAACCATAAAGGACTTCTACGACAACTATGACGACGACATATTCGAGAACACGAGAAACAACGAAATAAAACTCGCCAAGATGGCTGACAGCCTGGACCTCGCGCACAAGTTCGACCCAGGAAAAACCAAGCTGTACACGAGATTCATAAACATGGCGAAGGACAAGGAGATAGCATTCGTGGCACTGCAGAGGCTCATTTCCATGGATCTGGAAAGAAAGGATTACACACAAGCCATAAGAACGCTGAAAAACCATCAGAACACATTCCCAAAGGAAAGCTACAACTACAAACACACGACCGACCTGATAGAACTGCTCAAGAAGCCATCTGAAGGCAACACCAAGGACAACTTCATCGGCGACGTGATAAACACGCAAGGCGAGGAATACAGCCCTGTGCTGACAAGCAACGAAAGGACAATGCTGTTCTGCGGAAAATACAGAGGCGACAACATAGGAGGAGCAAAGGCCAACAACGAGGACATCTTCGTGAGCCATAAGGACAAGAACGGCAAGTGGGAGAAGGCCAAACTCGACACCAGATTCTCGACCGACCATAACGAAGCGCCGCTCTCAATCTCCGTTGACGGCAACAAGATTGTGATATTCCGCGACGGAGTAATCTGCGAGGCGAACAAGACAAGCGAGGGCTGGAGCGACTTCAAGGAAATGGACTACACCATCAACCAAAACGAATGGCAGAGCGACGCATGCCTGACATCGGACGGCAGAGCGATACTCTTCGCAGCCGAGAACAGCGACAATTACAACACCAACCTCGAACACTCCTACCACGGCGAATTCATGCACGCTTCGGACATATACGTCGTGTATTACGACGACAACGACTCGCTGGTGGGACCGGTGAACCTCGGACACACCATAAACACAAGATACTCCGACCGCTCGCCATACCTGCACGCCGACATGAAGACACTCTACTTCTCGTCGAACGGACACGGAGGATTGGGACACAGGGACATATACATGTCGCGCAGACTGTCGGACACCTGCTGGACTTGCTGGAGCGAGCCTGTGAACATAGGCAAGGAGATAAACTCGGAAAGAGACGAAATCGAGTACAAGGTGAACATGAGCGGCGACAAGGCGTATTACCACAGAAACTACAAGGGAAACAAGAACTACGACATATTCTGGACACATGTGCCACAAAGCGCACGTCCCGACGCTGTTGCGCTGATAAGAGGCAAGGTAGAGAGCGCCGACGGCAAAATGCTCTACGCCGACATAACCTGGTATGACAGCAACAACAGAAAAATGGGACAAGCCAAGTCCGACCCTACAAACGGCACATTCACCATTGCCATGCCTGCCGGCAGGACATACCGATGCAAATTCAGCTGCGAAGGCTACAAGACAGCATCGGAAGAGTTCGACCTGAGCGGCAGAAACGAATTCACGAAGATAGAAGGCAAGGTCGTAAGACTCAGCAAAGAATAGACTGCAGGCGGTCCATGGCTGTCTTGATGTTCTCGATGGAATTGGCGTAGGAGAATCGCACGAAACGCTCGCCTCTCGAGCCAAAGTCGATGCCCGGAGTTATGCCCACATGGCATTTCTCGAGAATGTCGAATGCGAACTTATAGCAGTCCGACGTAAAGCGCGAGGCATCGGCGAAGACATAAAACGCCCCCTTCGGCTCAGTCTTGATGTCAAAGCCCATTGACTGCAGACGTTCCAGCAGATAGACACGGCGCTCGTCGTAAGTATTGCACATGCTCCTCACCTCATCGTCAGCCGCGCCCGACAACACAGAGACCGCCGCCTGCTGCGAAATGCTTGACGCACAGATAAACAAGTTCTGCTGAATAGTCTGGACGTAACGCATATAACGCTTAGGCGCTATCAGATAGCCGATGCGAAGACCGGTCATGGCGTAACGCTTGGAGAATCCGCTGACAACGAAAGCCTCGTCGGTGAACTCAAGGATGGAATGCGCCTTGGCAGAGCCGTAAACAAGTCCGTGGTAAATCTCGTCGGAGATAATCGGAACGCCCAGCGCCGCCATGTCGCGCATGACCGAAGGCTCAAGCAGAGTGCCTGTCGGGTTCATCGGCGAGTTTATGACCACGGCGGCTGTGGCAGGCGTAATCACCTTCTTCAGCCTCTCCACATCGAACTGGTAGCCTTCAGCCGCAGAGAGCGGGAACTCCACCGGATTCGCTCCGCAAGACAATATGAAGTTGCGGTAACAAGCGTAACCCGGATTAGAAATTATGACATCGCTGCCGCTTCCGGCGAGAATCATCATGGCGATGAGAATCGCAGGCGAAGAGCCGTTGGTTATGGCGAACCTGTCAGGCTCCACATCCACTCCGTACTCTGCCTTGTAGAAGCGCGATAATTCGTTGCGCAGCTCCTCTGTGCCCAAAGAATGTGTGTAATGCGTCAGTCCTGAGTTAATCGCATCGACAGCGCCCTTGTACGCGCACTTGGGCATGTCGAAGTCCGGCTCCCCCACCTCCAGGTGTATAATATCGTCGATGCCGCTTACCGCCATCTCGTTAGCCTTGTCCAGCACGTCCATCACGATGAAGGACGTCATCTGCTTCACGCACCGCGGCAAGCCGCTCAAGGCAAAGACCGTCGGTCAGAAGAAATACGTTGACGCCATTAAGCGCCACGACGTCTGCTTCGGCATCGGCCCCGCGGGCACCGGCAAGACCTATCTGGCCGTCGCCGCGGCAGTGGCCGCCTTCCGCGCCGAGGAGGTCAACCGCATCATCCTGACCCGTCCGGCCGTCGAAGCGGGCGAGCGCCTGGGCTTCCTGCCGGGCGATCTGCAGA
>CAMHCZ010000167.1 GCA_946183755.1 uncultured bacterium
GCCACTGCCAGAAGAGACAACGGCGAAAGACTCGTGAGCAAGACCGAGGAAATCGTATCGCAGGACAAGGACGAGGACGACGAGGACAACGGCATCACTCCGCTGGCTGCCGCTGTCATAGCCATGACCATCATAAGCATTGTGTCGCTGCTGTTCCCAAGAAAGCTCAAGGCTCTGGACTTCATCCTGTTCTTAGCCACCGGACTGCTCGGCGTCGTGATAACATTCCTGTGCTTCTTCTCGCTGCATCCGCTTGTGGGAGAAAACTACAATCTGCTGTGGCTCAACCCTGTGCACTTAATCATACCACTGACAATATTCATCAAGAAAGCGAGAAAAATCCTGATGGGCACATACGCTCTCATTGCCTTGGCGACAGCCGTTGCCATGTCGGGCTACATATATCTGCCTCAGGAGTTCAACATAGCGTTCCTGCCTTTCATGGCAATCATAGCCGTAAGAGCACTCTCCGCAATTAAAACACTTAGACAGAAATGAGATTGAGAACCATTGCGAGTGCCTTGATTGCGGCATTATGCGTGAACGCCAGCGCACAGACCACATCCAAGAAAGGCAACGACCCGATAGGCGACAGACCTAAGATGGTAGTGAACATCGTCGTGGACGGACTCCGAGCCGACTACATAGAGCAGCTCTGGGACGACCTGAGCGACGGCGGATTCAGAAAACTTATAATCAACGGAGCGTACGCCAGAAGCGTCAGCTTCCCATACCTGAACGTGGGCAGAGCCGCCGACTACGCCACCATCTTCACCGGCACACTGCCTACGACACACGGCATCTGCGCCGACTCGTACTTAGACAGAGCCACGAGAAAGCCGCTGTCATGCCTTTATGACGAGAAAAGCAACGGCGTGGGCACCGACAAGAAAATCTCCAGCAAGGAGATTCTCGCAAGCACCATCACTGACGAGCTCAGGCTCAACACTCGCGGAAAAGGCAAAATCGTAAGCATAGGCATCGATGCCGAGCAGACAGCCATCATGGCAGGCCACTCGTCCAGCACGCTCAACAACAAGACCGTATGGCTGAGCGACGCCGACGGCAAGTGGGCTACGACATCGTACTTCTCGCAGCTGCTGCCGTTCTGGGCTGTCAGAGCCAACGGCGAGAACCAGATAGGCAACTACTTGGACAGAAACTGGTCGAACCTCTTCTCCGTAGCCTACTACAAGGAGCATTCGGCACAGAAGCCAAGCTCCAACTTCTTCTCATACGACTTCATGAACATGGACCCGGCGATAAGAATCCGCAAGTTCAAGCACTCGCCTTACGCCAACACTATAGTAAAGGAAATGGCTGTGCAAGCCGTAAAGGACGAATACCTCGGCGTTGACCTCGAGCCGGACATGCTCAACGTGCAGTTCACCGTCAGAGGCGCGGAGCAAGCCACAGCCGGCGGACAAATGACTGCCGAGGTGCAGGACATGTACTACCGCCTGGACCTCGACATCAACGACCTGATAAACGACATCGACGAATTGTGCGGCACCGACGAGGTTCTGTACGTGATAACCGCTCCGCAAGAGGAATACGTGTCACCGGAAAGGCTCAAGGCTTACGGCATACCGAGCGGATACTTCGTCAGCGATAGGTCCATGAGCCTGCTCTCCACCTACCTCATGGCGAAGTTCGGACAAGGCGACTTCATAGCCGGA
Organism: uncultured bacterium; assembly: GCA_946183755.1. Taxonomy (GTDB): domain Bacteria; phylum Bacteroidota; class Bacteroidia; order Bacteroidales; family Paludibacteraceae; genus UBA4363. The sequence continues at coordinate 1,680 of CAMHCZ010000167.1, forward strand.
TATTACCACAGACAGATTTTCCTCGACAAGATGGAAATCGAGCAAAAGGGACTGGACTTCGACTCCGTAGCCAACATGGTGACGGCGTTCATGAGACGCTTCGAGGGCGTGAGCATGGCTTTCAGAGCCGAGGACCTGGAGACCGCTTCGGGATACAACAACACCGAGGTGGCGAAGGCAAAAAACACATTCTGCTTCTCCAAATCGGGCGACATCATCATCTATCTCCAGCCAGGATGGGTGGACGTGGAGCGCGAGGAGGAAAAAGCCGGACTCAGCAGCAGAGTGAACGCATACGTTCCGCTGATAATGTACGGATGGAACATCAAATCTAAGAAAATCAAAGAGCCAGTGTCAATACTCGACGTCGCATCCACTGTGGCTGACGTCATGCTGCTGCCTATGACCAACGGCAACGGTGGCAAACCTATATACGACATTTATAAATAAGGAATGGACGTAAAAATCGAAAACAGCTGGAAGGTTGCGCTGAAGGACGAGTTCGACAAACCGTACTTCGCATCGTTGTGCGACTTCGTCAGACAGGAATACAAGACCAGCACCATCTATCCGCCAGCAAGCCTCATCTTCAACGCCTTCAACTTGTGCCCTATGGACAAAATAAAGGTCGTGATAATCGGTCAGGACCCTTACCACGAGCCAGGACAGGCGCACGGACTGTGCTTCTCGGTGAACGACGGTGTCAAGTTCCCTCCTTCGCTGCAGAACATCTACAAAGAGATAGCGTCGGAATACAACCAGCCTATGCCCCAGAGCGGAAACCTGACAAGATGGGCGGAGCAAGGCGTGCTGCTGCTCAACGCCACACTCACCGTCAGAGCGCACTTGGCGGCATCGCACCAGGGCAAAGGCTGGGAAACGTTCACCGACAACGTCATAAAGGAAGTGAACGACAGATGCCAGAACGTCGTGTTCCTGCTGTGGGGCTCGTACGCACAGAAAAAGGAAGCCTACATCGACAAGAGCAAGCACTGCGTGCTGAAAGCCGCCCACCCTTCTCCACTGTCAGCCTACAGAGGATTCTTCGGCTGCAACCACTTCATCTTGGCGAACAATTACCTGAGAAAGTGCGGAAAAGAGGAAATCGTTTGGTAATAACATCACATCATAAAAATGCAAAACATAGCTGCTATCAAAAAGCGTTTCGTGGAAACGCACAAATACCCTTCGCTTAGGATTAACGCCGTACTTTTCGACATGGACGGAGTGCTGTTCGACAGCATGCCTTTCCACGCCAAAGCATGGGTTGATGCGCTCAACGCCATCGGACTGAACTTTACCGAGAGGGACGTGTATCTGAACGAGGGCAGCCGCGGCAGCGAGACCGTGCAGACCGCCTACACAAGGCAGTTCGGACACACTTGTCCGGAGGAAGAGGAAGTGCAGATTTACAAGGAGAAAAGCAGGATTTTCGAGAGTTTAGGCGAGCCGCCTGTCATGCCGGGAGCCAAGGAGATGGTGTCCGCGCTGATGCACCGAGGCGTGAAAAGAACGGTAGTGACCGGCTCGGGTGAGAAATCGACCATCAAGAAGCTGCAAACGACATTCCCTAACGCTTTCGCGCCTAAGGACATCGTCACAGCCTACGACACCAAGAAGGGCAAGCCAAATCCCGAGTGCTACCTCAAGGGGCTTGAAAAGCTCAATATGCCTGCGCACTACTCCATGGTGGTGGAGAACGCGCCGCTCGGCGTCATGGCAGCCAAGAACGCCGGCATCTTCACCGTCGCTGTCAACACCGGCATACTCACCGACGACGACCTCCGACAAGCCGGAGCCGACATCGTCTTTAAAGACCTCATCGAACTCAAAAACGCGTTCGATGAGTTGATTGATTAGAATAACAAATAAAGGCTGTCCAAAAGACAGCCTTTTGTTTATTTCGGTCGCTGAGCGTTGGTTGGTGAGCGTAGCCGAACCAAGCCGAAGCGCCAAATAAAAACCGTAGAGACGTGGCGCGCTCTGTCTAACACCCACAGAATCAATAAATTCCTCACATATTCTGTAGGGCCGAATAATTATTCGCCCCTACACACACCCATAAATATTTCTTCGATTCCCATTGTAAGGATGCAATTCATCGCGTCCAAAAACAAA